>JAAFGU010000102.1 GCA_010365205.1 Aromatoleum sp.
GGCCTATCAGCGCCGCGGCGCCGAGCGCGCTGATCGATGCGACCGCGAGCGGGATTCGCCACTCGACGCCGCCGAATGCGTTGAACAGGTGCGGCGAAGCGGAACCCAGCGTCAGCGCGCCGACCAGAATTCCCACCATCAACCCCATGTCGCCGTCCGCCCACGTTGACGCGAGCTTCATGCCGATCGGGTAGACGCCGGCCATGCAGGCGCCGGTGACCACACGCAGCAGCGGCGCTGCGAACGAGGCGGGGTCGACGACGAGCAGAAGCGCATTGGCCGCTGCCCCCACGAACGCGGAAACGGCGAACAGGCGGCGCGGGTCGATGCGGTCGGCGAGGCCCAGGAGCGCGCTGGCGAGGCAGCCCAACACGAAGCCGGCCTGCACGCCGCTGGTCAACGCGGCTTGGGCGAATCCGGAGATTCCGTATTCCTTGACCAGCGCCGGAATGACCGCCGACGCGGAAAACCAGAGCGCCATCGCCGCCACCTGGCAAACGGCGATGATCGTGACAGACGCGAATTTGGAGGTCACAATCGCCATCGCTTCTTTCTCGCCTGGTCGCACTATTGTGGTGAGTCAAGTTCCGAAGATAAAGGAGCGAGACCGCAACCGTAGCGCGTGCGGCGGCGAGGAAAAGCAGGGTCAGACTCGACTTTCAGGTGCGCGGTCAGTGATGACTTTGCATGGGCGCTAAAGTCGACTCTGACCCTGCTTTTCAGATGCGCGCATTCAAATCTTCGGCAGCGTGACGCCCTGTTGGCCCTGGTACTTGCCGCCGCGGTCCTTGTACGAGGTCTCGCAGACCTCGTCGGATTCGAAGAAGACCACCTGCGCAATGCCCTCGTTGGCGTAGATCTTCGCCGGAAGCGGTGTCGTGTTGGAAAATTCGAGGGTGACGAATCCTTCCCATTCCGGCTCGAACGGCGTCACGTTGACGATGATGCCGCAGCGCGCATAGGTGGACTTGCCGAGGCAGATCGTCAGCACGTTGCGCGGAATCCGGAAGTACTCGACCGTCCGCGCCAGCGCAAACGAATTCGGCGGGATGATGCAGACGTCGCCGGTGAAATCGACGAATGACCTGGCGTCGAACGCCTTCGGGTCGACGATCGTCGAGTTGATGTTGGTGAAGATCTTGAATTCGCGGGAGCAGCGGATGTCGTAGCCGTAGCTCGACGTGCCGTACGAAACGATCTTCTTGCCATCGACTTCCCGCACCTGCCCGGGCTCGTACGGCTCGATCATCCCGGTCGACTGCGCCATCCGGCGGATCCACTTGTCCGACTTGATCATTGCCGCGTACTCCCCTGTGCGAAAAGCAGGGTCAGACTCGAGTTTCGCGCCGATGCGAAGTCAACGCTGACCGCGCACATCAAAGTCGAGTCTGACCCTGCTTTTACGTGTTCTGGATGACGATGCTCGGAAATTTTGCCGAGAAGTCTTCGGCCTTCTGCGCGACGAACACGGCCGTCTTGCGCGCGATTTCCCGATAGATCTGCGCGAGCTTGCCGTCCGGATCGGCGACCACGGTCGGACGGCCGGAGTCCGCCTGCTCGCGGATCCGGATGTCGAGGGGCAGGCCACCCAGGAACGGCACGTTGTAGTCGGCGCACATCTTCTTGGCCCCGCCCTCGCCGAAGATATGCTCGGCGTGGCCGCACTTCGAGCAGATGTGGATACTCATGTTCTCGACGATGCCGACGATCGGCACGCCAACCTTTTCGAACATCTTGAGCCCCTTGCGCGCGTCGAGCAGAGCGATGTCCTGCGGAGTCGTGACGATCACGGCGCCGGTCACCGGCACCTTCTGCGACAGCGTGAGCTGGATGTCGCCGGTGCCCGGCGGCATGTCGACGACGAGGTAGTCGAGGTCGCGCCAGTTGGTGTCCTTCAACAGCTGCTCCAGCGCCTGCGTCACCATCGGCCCGCGCCACACCATCGGCGTGTCGACGTCGATCAGAAAGCCGATCGACATCGCCTGCAGGCCGTAGGCCTCGAGCGGCTCCAGCGTCTTGCCGTCCTTCGATTCGGGCCGACCCGCGATGCCGAGCATCGTCGGCTGCGACGGCCCGTAGATGTCGGCGTCGAGCACGCCGACCTTCGCGCCCTCGGCGGCAAGCGCCAGCGCGAGGTTGACCGCGGTGGTCGACTTGCCGACGCCGCCCTTGCCGGAAGCGACCGCGATGATGTTCTTGACGCCGGCGACGAGCTTGACGCCGCGCTGGACCGCGTGCGACGTGATCTTCTGCGTGACGTTGACGGTGACCTTGCCCGCGCCCGGCAGCGACGAGAGATCCTGGGCGACCAGCTTGCGCAGGATCTCGTGCTGGCTCTTCGCCGGATAGCCGAGCTGCAGGTCGACGGTGAGATCACTTCCGCTGACCGCCACTTTCTTGACGGCCTTGCCGCTGACGAAATCGCGGCCCGTGTTGGGATCGGTCAGCGCGGAAAGGCGGGCCTGGACGTCTGCCTCGGTGATGGCCATCGGATGCTCCGTTCGAATCGTGAGGAATTGTCAGGCAAAGCGATTGATTTTAACGAAATCCGCGAGGTTTCGATATTCGAACCGTAACGCTTTGCTAGAATTGCGTCTTCACCCTGCCCCGCGCAAGGTTTTCCGCGATGTCCGCCCCCCGCCGCAAGCTCTTCGTCACGACGGCGCTGCCGTACGCCAACGGCCCGTTCCACATCGGCCATATCATGGAGTACATCCAGGCCGACATATGGGTCCGTTTCCAGCGGATGCAGGATCACGCGGTCCACTTCGTCGGCGCCGACGACACGCACGGCGCGCCGATCATGCTGAAGGCCGAGGCCGAGGGCGTGACTCCGCAGCAGCTGGTGGCGCGGATCGCCGCGACGCGGAAGAAGCACCTCGACGGCTTCCACATCAGGTTCGACCACTGGCATTCGACCGATTCGCCGGAGAACGTCGAGCTGTCGCAGGACATCTACCGCAAGCTGAAGGCGCAGGGCCTGATCTACGCGAAGCCGGTCGAGCAGTTCTACGACCCGGTGAAAGCGATGTTCCTGCCCGACCGCTACATCAAGGGCACGTGCCCGAAGTGCGGGACGAAGGACCAGTACGGCGACGCCTGCGAGAACTGCAGCTCGACGTACGCGCCGACGGACCTCGTCGATCCCTACTCGACGCTGACCGGCGCGAAGCCCGAACTGCGGAAGTCCGAGCACCTGTTCTTCCGGCTGTCGGACCCGGCCATCGTTGCGTTCCTGCGCGGCTGGACCAAGCAGCCGGCGCCGGGCCAGACGCTGCAGCCCGAGGTGCTGAACAAGATCCATGAATGGCTGGGCGACGCGGACGGGGCCGACAAGCTTACGGACTGGGACATCTCGCGCGACGCGCCGTACTTCGGCATCCCGATTCCCGACGAGCCCGGCAAGTACTTCTACGTCTGGCTGGATGCGCCGGTCGGCTATCTCGCGTCGCTCAAGAGCTACTTCGACAGCGGCAAGGCGAAGGCATACGGGGAGCAACGGCCCTTCGCCGAGTTCCTGTCGGCGCCCGATACCGAGCAGTTCCACTTCATCGGCAAGGACATCGTCTACTTCCACACGCTGTTCTGGCCGGCGATGCTGAAGTTCGCCGGCGCGCCCTACAAGGTGCCGACCAATGTGTTCGTCCACGGGTTTCTGACCGCGTTGGGCGAGAAAATGTCGAAATCTCGCGGTACCGGCATCAGCCCTGACTACTACCTCGACCTCGGCCTCGACCCGGAGTGGCTGCGCTACTACATCGCGGCCAAGCTCAACGACAGGGTCGAGGACATCGACTTCAATCCCGACGATTTCGTCGCGCGCGTCAACAGCGACCTGATCGGGAAGTACGTCAACATCGCGAGCCGCTTGATAGCAATCATTGATCGTGAATTCGACGGTCAACTCGCTGCAGAACCTTTTGGGCGATTCTATTCGGCCAAATTCGGGCCTCTCGAACCGCAGGAGAAAGAGCCAAGGGAATGGACAATTGGCGAGGAGGACCGAGCCGCGGCTAATTGTCTCGCGGCAATACTAGGCCTCAATCGAGAGATATTCGGCGCTTATCAGCAACGCGAGTTTGGCAAGGCGATGCGTTCGATCATGTTTCTCGCGGATCAAATCAACGAGTACGTCGACCAAGCAAGACCGTGGGTACTGGCGCGTGATCCCGAGCGACGAATCGAGTTGCAACGGATCTGCAGCTTTGGCATCAGCGCTTTCAAGATTCTGAGTGCCTACTTAAAACCAGTTTTACCGGC
This sequence comes from Aromatoleum sp., assembly GCA_010365205.1. GTDB lineage: Bacteria > Pseudomonadota > Gammaproteobacteria > Burkholderiales > Casimicrobiaceae > CAIWHR01. The sequence continues at coordinate 4,261 of JAAFGU010000102.1, forward strand.
ACTCGCCGAGCGCGTCGAGATGATGCTGCAGATTGCCCCGATGAGCTGGAACGATACCCGTACGATCCTAGCAAGTAGCCACAAGATCCAGAGATACAAACACCTCATGTCCCGCATCGACCCCAAACAAATCGACGCCCTCATCGAAGGACCGAAAATTGCCGCCACGAAGCCTTCGCCCGTTGCGCCACCCGCCGCGTTTGATTCGGCAGCCACCCCGGCGCCGGCCGTCCCAACGATCTCGATCGACGACTTCGGCAAGCTCGACCTGCGCATCGGGCGGATCGTCAACGCCGAGCAGGTCGACGGTGCCGACAAGTTGCTGAAGCTCACGCTGGATATCGGCGAAGGGCGCAACCGAACGGTGTTCGCCGGCATCAAGTCCGCCTACCTGCCGGAGGACCTGATCGGCCGCCTGACGCCGATGGTCGCGAACCTCGCGCCGCGCAAGATGAAGTTCGGTCTCTCCGAAGGCATGGTGCTCGCCGCGTCCGGCGAGGGTCCCGGAATCTTCCTGCTGGCGCCGGACGCCGGAGCGCTGCCCGGGATGCGCGTCAAATGATCGACGGCGCGTTCGCCATGCAGCGCCGGTTCTGGGCGCGGGGCGCGCGCGATGCCTCTTAGTCTGCTCCAACTGGTCATCGCCGCCATCGCTGCTTGGCTCGCCATCGGAGCCCTGGGGCTCGTTCGCCCGCGCCATCTGCCGTTCATCAGTCGGGCTCTGTTCCCCGCGGGGGCCGCCGTCGGCCTGGCACTCGCCGTAGTCGCGTTCCTCGGCATCGGACCGCTACCACAGGCCACCGTGTTGCCGATCGGGTTGCCCGACCTTCCCTTCCATCTGCGGCTCGACTCGCTGTCGGCGTTCTTCCTGCTCCTGCTCGGCGCCGCAGGCTCGGCGATCTCTCTGTTCTCGGTCGGGTATTTCCGCTCCAGCGAGGGCACGGCGCCGGGCGTGATCTGCTTCCAGTATCACGCGTTCCTTGCGTCGATGGCGCTGGTGCTCGTCGCCGACGACGCCTACGCGTTCATGGTCGCGTGGGAGTCGATGGCCCTCGCGTCGTATTTCCTGGTCACGACCGAACACCGGATTCCCGAAATCCGCCACGCCGGTTTCCTGTATCTGCTTATCGCGCACGTGGGTGCGATCGGCATCCTGCTCTGCTTCGGCGTCCTGCAGGGCGGCAGCGGCGACTACACGTTCGGCTCGATGCGGTCGATGATCCTTACCGGCGCGTGGCCGTCCGCCGCGTTTTTCCTCGCGCTCTTCGGCTTCGGTGCGAAGGCGGGCCTGGTGCCGATGCACATCTGGTTGCCCGAAGCGCACCCGGCGGCGCCATCGCCGGTTTCGGCGTTGATGAGCGGCATAATGCTCAAGACCGCGATCTACGGGCTGCTGCGCGTCACCTTCGACCTGCTCAATGGCCAGCTGTGGTGGTGGGGCGTCGTCGCGCTGTCGCTCGGTCTCGTCACCGCGCTGTTCGGCGTCATCTTCGCCGCCGTGCAGACCGACATGAAGCGGTTGCTCGCCTATTCGTCGATCGAGAACATCGGCATCATCGTCGCCGGAATCGGGCTGACGATCCTGTTCAAGGCGTACGGCAAGACCTTGCTGGCGGCGATCACGCTGACCGCGGTGCTCTACCACACGCTGAATCACGCGTTCTTCAAGAGCCTGCTGTTCCTCGCCACCGGTTCGGTGCTGCACGCGACGAAGGAGCGCAGCCTTGGCAAGCTGGGCGGCCTCATCCACCGGATGCCGTGGGTGGCCTGGCTCGCGCTGGTCGGCACACTGGCGATCGCCGGATTGCCGCCGCTCAATGGATTCGTCTCGGAGTGGCTGCTGCTGCAGGCGTTCCTGTTCACGCCCAGCCTGCCGCAGTCGTTCGTCAACATGCTGGTCCCGGTCGCCGCCGCGGCGCTGGTGCTCGCCGTCGCGCTCGCAGCGTACGTCATGGTGAAGTTCTACGGCGTGATCTTCCTCGGCCAGCCTCGCGAGCCCAATCTCGCGTACGCGAAGGACGCCGGCCTCTTCGAGCGCTGCGCGCTGGTCTGGCTGGCGCTCGGCTGCGTGCTGCTCGGCCTGTTCCCGGTGAACGTCATCGCGATGCTCGACCCGATCAACACGATGCTGATCGGCTCCACGGCGGGCCACGCGATCACCGACAACTGGCTGCTGCTGGCGCCGATCAGCGCCGACCGCTCGAGCTACAGCCCGCTGATCGTGCTCGTCGTGATCGCGGCCATGGTGCTGCTGACGATTCAGGTCGTCCACCGTTTCTACCACGGCCGGGTGCGAACGGCCGATCCGTGGGACTGCGGATTCCCTCTGCAGACGCCGCGGATGCAGGACAGCGCCGAAGGCTTCGGCCAGCCGATCCGCCAGGTGTTCGAGCCGTTCTTCCGGATCGAGCGCCACCTGCCATCGCCGTTCGACGCGGCACCGGTCTATTCGTTGAAAGCCGACGACCACTGGTGGTACTGGCTGTACCTGCCGATCGCGCGTTCGGCGGACTTCGTCGCGCGGCTCGTCGGGCGCATCCAGCAGGGACGGATTTCCGTCTACCTGACGTACAGCTTCTTCACGCTGCTCACGCTGCTGTTCTTCGTCCGATGACCATCTCCGCCTTGCTCTCCCAGTTGCTGCAACTCGCCATCGCGCTGGCGCTGGCGCCGCTGCTGGTCGGCTGGGTCAATCAATGCCGCGCATGGCTGCAGAACAAAAGCGCGCCGTCGCTGCTGCTGCCCTACCGGACGATCCGCAAGCTGTTCATGAAGGACGCCGTCGTGGCGTCGAGCGCCTCGCCGATATTCCGTCTCGCGCCGTACGTCGTCTTCGGCGCGATGTGCTGCGCGGCGGCGATCGTGCCGTCGCTCGCCACCGATCTGCCGTTCGCGCGCGCAGCCGATGCAATTGCGCTGGTCGGCCTGTTCGCGCTGGCCCGCGTGTTCATCTCGCTGGCGGCGATGGACATCGGCACTTCGTTCGGCACGATGGGCGCGCGGCGCGAAATGTTCGTCGGCTTCCTCGCCGAGCCGGCGTTGCTGATGGTGCTGTTCACGGCGTCGCTGATCTCCGGCTCGACATCCCTGCCGACGATCGTCGATACGCTGGCTCATCGCGAGCTGGCGATCTATCCCAGTCTCGCCCTCGCCGGCGTGGCGTTCACGATGGTGTCGCTCGCCGAGAACGCGCGAATCCCGGTCGACAATCCGGCGACGCATCTCGAGCTCACGATGATCCACGAAGCGATGATCCTCGAGTACTCGGCGCGGCACCTCGCGCTGATCGAGTGGGCGTCGGCGCTCAAGCTCTTCAACTACTCGTGCATCGGGCTCGCGATCTTCCTGCCGTTCGGCATCGCGGCCGGCAGCGACAACTGGCTCGCGATCCTGGGGGCGGCGCCTGCGCTGATCGGCAAACTCATTCTCGGCGGCTTCGCGCTGGCGCTGATCGAGACGCTGTCGGCGAAGATGCGCATCTTCCGCGCGCCGGAATTTCTCGGCACCGCGTTCCTCCTCGCCGTGCTGGCGATGCTCGTCAACCAGTTGTTGGGAAGCTAATCGTGGCAGCACTTCCCCTCTATGCCCAGCTGATCAACCTGTTCGCGGCGCTGCTGCTGCTGCTCTCGTTCGCGATGCTGGCGCAGCGGCGCGTGCTGTCGTTGATCGACCTGTTCGCAGCGCAGGGTCTTGCGCTGACAGCGTCCACGGCGATCGTCGCCTGGGGCACCTCGCAACCGCATCTTTACTGGTCGGCGGGACTCACGCTGTTGCTGAAGGTCATCCTGCTCCCGTGGCTGCTGCACCGTCTGATCCGGCGGCTGAACGTCAAATGGGATGTCGAGCCGCTGATCAACATTCCGACGACGATGCTGGTCGGCATCGTGCTGGTCGTGTTCTCGTTCAATCTCGCCGTGCCGATCTCACAGCTGGCGAGCACGGTCACGCGCGCGACGCTGGGCATCGCGATGGCCTGCGTGATGCTGTCGTTCCTGATGATGATCACCCGCCGCAAGGCG
>JAAFGU010000103.1 GCA_010365205.1 Aromatoleum sp.
TTCAGTTCAGAAACGGAGTCGAAGTGCCGAAGAAGGACCGTCAGAAAATCGCCGCCTGATCAAAGCGCCGTACACAACATTTGACAATAGCTCTCGCGGTGGAGCAGTCGTTCTGACCGGCTTTCGCGACACCGAAACAGGTGTCGGTTTCACCGCCGGCGGCCGCGCGTGCGCTCGGCGAGAACACTTGCACCGACTTGTACATGCCGTAGAACGTTCCTGCTGCCAGCAACCCGATCACCGCCTGGGTCGCGAGACGAGACGCGTCGCTGGCGGGCTGCGTTTCTTTGGGAGTTGCGGAGACCGTCGCGCACGCCACGGTTCGGCGACCGTTTACGGCATCCCACACGCTGGCTGCGACGAGCACCATAAGCCCGACATAAATCGGCCAAGACTGCGGATAGAACCCCGTCACCATGAGCCACAACCCGGCGCTGCCAGCCAAGCCGCCCGCCAGCGCGATCCAGAACGGGACAAGGCTTTGGTGGCTCCGCGCCGAACGGTACAGCAGCCACAGGCTGAGTGCGAGAAAAGCCCCGAAAATCGGAAACAGATAAGCGTCGTTGACCAAAAAGCCAAGCCCTGCGGCACCCACGGCCGCCAGCACGACGGGCACACCCAGGCAGCATGCCGCAGCGACACCGGCGCCAAGAACGCCGGAAAATTGTTTCATCAGTTCTTTCACGATGGGCTCATCGGTTGTTTATCCGATCATGCGCCGGGCTTGCTCCTCGAATCCTGAACCACGTAATGTGCAGGTTGACCTGAGGATCCTGCATTGGCGGCTATTTTCGAGAGTGTGACCGCACGTCCTTCTGCGCGTCAGACCATGCAACCGATGTCCGATGCTCCCGTCGGGTACGCGAAGATCGTCGTCTTCAGATCCCCGGCTGTCAGCCCCTTCTGGATGGCCAACGCGAATACATTGATCACCTCGTCGGCGTGCGGACCGACCAGGTGCGCGCCTACGATGCGGTCGGTTACCTCTTCGACAAGGACTTTGAATCCGTAAACCGTTTCGGCAACGCGTCGCGCGGTGTACCAGTCCGATGCCCGGCGCTTCTGTGTCCGGAACTTGAGCCCGTTTTCGCGCGCTTGTTTCTCGCTCAACCCGACGGACGCGATCGGAGGAATCGTAAAGGCGACACTCGGCACGCCGAGATAATTTGGTTTCTCGTGATTGCCGTTCAGCATATTGGCCGCGGCGACCTTCGCATCGTGGCTCGCGACTGGCGTCAGTGCCGGGCCACTCGTCGCCGCGTCACCGGCGGCATAAACCGCAGGATTGGATACGCTCTGGAGGAATTCATTCAGCTTGAGGCGACCCTTGTCACTCTCGACGCCCGAAGCGGCAAGATCGAGCGGCTCCAGATCGGGGACCCGCCCGGCGGCATGGACGACGAGATCGGCCCTGAATGCCTCATCGTTGCCGTTCGACGATGCGCGCACGGTTAGATTACCGCCAGCCTTTTCTATGGCTGTTACGCGCGTTTTCAACCGCACGTCGATCCCGATTTCGCGAAATTTTTCCATGAGCCAATCGACGAGGTCTGGATCGAACGGCGTAAGCATGCGGTCGGCCTGCTCGAGCACCGTCACTTGCGCACCCGCGCGCGCCGCAATGTGGGCCAACTCAGCGGCGATGAAGCCACCGCCGAGCAGGACGATGTTTTGTGGCAGTTGATCGAGCTCCAGGAACTCAGTGCTGGTGATGAGATGCTCCGCGCCGGAAACGCCAAGGTGCATCGGCACGGCGCCAACCGCAATCAGGATGAAGCGGCCGTCGAGTACTTCGCCGCCTATCGCGATCGAGTTCGGCCCGCAAAACCTGGCCCGACCGTGGTAGGCATCGATTTCATTTTTTGCGAAGTTCTTCTCCTTCATCGGCGGCAAAGGTTCCGTAAAACTACGTTTGAACTTCAGAAGGTCGTTCCACGCGATGGCCGGCTCGCCGCCGCCGATACCTTTGCCACGCATGCGACGAGCATGGTCGATCGCGTCCGCTGCGCCGACCAACACTTTTTTCGGATCGCAGCCGCGCAAGGCGCAAGTGCCGCCAAACGGCAGGTGATCGACGACCGCAACGCTCCATCCGGCAGAGCGACAGCGCGAAGCGGCCATAGACGCAGCGGTTCCAGTTCCGATGGCCACGAGATCGTAGTGCTTACTCATCTGACGTTTCTCCGCACACAGTTTAAGACCCGCACAGCTGGGTGGTTACAGGTGACGACACATACCATCACGGTGTTACCAGCAACGCGAAGGAGGGCAACAACGCTTGCTTGTTTGACATGAACCACGCCCTGTTGAGGAGCGGCCGTGCCTGGGAGCTAACCGGCACAGCAGGACAGCTGGTTGACGTCTTTAAAGAAAGTCTGGGCGCAAAGTTTCAACCCTTCGACCATCGTGAGGTAGGGGAAGAGTTGATCCGCGAGATCTTGTACCGTCATGCGGTTGCGAATCGCGAGCGCCGCGCTTTGCACGACCTCGCCCCCTTCGGCCGCGACGATCTGCGCCCCGAGCAATCGGCCGGAGCCGGCGTCCGCCACCAGCTTGATGAAGCCACGGGTATCGAAGTTGACGAGCGCCCGCGGCACGTTGTCGAAGGTGAGCGTACGACTATCGGTCGCAATTCCCGCCTGCTGCGCCTGCGCCTCGGTGAGTCCTACGGTAGCGATCTGCGGATCAGTGAAGATGACTGCCGGCATGGTAGTCAGATCGAGCGTTGCATCGCCGCCCGTCATATTGATCGCGGCCCGCGTTCCGGCAGCCGCCGCGACGTAAACGAATTGCGGCTGGCTGGTGCAGTCGCCGCCTGCGAAGATATTCGCGGCGCTGGTCCGCAGGTGCGCGTCCACCATGATGGCGCCCCGTTCGTCCACGTTTACGCCTGCGGCCTTCAGGTTCAGCGCTTGGGTGTTGGGTGCCCGGCCGGTCGCGACAAGCAGCTGCTCACTCGTCACTTTGCCGTGATTGGTGGAGAGCACGTATTCGCCGTTCTGAAACGCCACTCTTTGCGCCTGAGCGTGTTCGAGTACGCGGATACCTTCGGCCGTAAAGACCTCGGTCATGGCCGCGCCGATCTCGTGGTCCTCGCGCAACAGCAGAGTGTGGAGTGCAAGGATAGTCACGCGACTGCCGAGTCTGGCGTAGGCTTGGGCCAGTTCCAAGGCAACGGCCGAGGAGCCGATCACGGTGAGGCGCGGTGGGATGGCGTCGGCGACGAGTGCCTCGGTGGAAGTCCAGTAGGGCGTGTCGGCCAACCCTGGAATCGGCGGGAGCATCGGACTCGCGCCCGTAGCGATGAACGCGCGATCGAAAGCAATCTTCTGCTCCGAGTCGTTGTCGCGCACCACTCGCAGCGTACGCGCATCGACGAAGCTCGCAGTGCCCCGGACCAGCTCGATGTTCGGATTGGTCGCAACAATGTTCTCGTACTTGGTCTGGCGCAGCTCGACCACCCGGCCCTGTTGCTGTTCCAGCAGAGCCTTGCGGTTTATCGCGAGCGAGGGCGCCGGCGGGATTCCCGCGTCGAAGGGGCTCGATTGGCGCAAGCGGGCAATGTGCGCACTGCGGATCAAGATTTTCGATGGCACGCAGCCGACGTTAACGCAGGTGCCCCCGGTGGTGCCGCGTTCGATGAGGGTGACCTTTGCGCCTTCCTCGGCCGCGCGGATCGCGGCGGCGAACGCCGCACCGCCCGACCCGATGATGGCAACCTGCAGCAAATCCGGCTCGCTCGCCTTGTCCTCAGGCCGCAACAGCCCGCTCCCGGCGCCAAGGAAGGAACGCCCGTTCGTCGTGCCCTTGGCAGCCACGATGTCTCCGCCATCCAGCAGTTGCGCCCCAGAGCCCGCGGCCTTGATGGCAGCGACGAGCGGCGTGCTTTTGACCGCGCCTTTTGCTTCGACCCGCGCGGTACTCTCCAGGTTCGAGACGATGGACCGCTCGACGCCGGCCCCGCCCGAAAGCGCCTTCTCCACGGTGCGGGCACGGTGGTCGCAGGTCATGCCGCTTACCCGCAATCCATGATTGGCCATGCTTACTTGCTGTCCTTTAGCACGGACGGATAACCCGCATTCGCCGTGGCGTCGCGCAACTTCTCGACACTGGTCTTGGCGTCGTCAAAGGTCACCACAGCCTCCTTGGGCTCGAACGCGACGGCTACTTTCTCGACGCCATTTACGCGCTGCAACGATTGCTTGACCGTGAGCGGGCACGCCGAGCAGGTCATGCCGGGCACGCTCAGGGTGACGGTTTTGTCGGCAGCCAGCGGTGCGCCCGACAGGGTTACGATTACTAAAGCGGAACCGGCAGTGAGAAAGCCTTTCAACATGACAATCTCCTAGTAAAGAAACAAGCGGGCAGCGGGGACGGCTAACGTCACCATCAGCAGCAATACGCCCGCCACGCCGGCGACGGCGCGGCGATGAGTTACGAAGACCGCGAGCTTCGACATGACCGGCTCGACAAAAAGTGATGCCGCCAGCACGAGTGCGACGAGACAACAGAACAAAACCGTCATCCCCGGCCTAATAGAAGAACGGGACTACGTAAGGAAACGCGAGCGCCATCAACACGAGTCCGGATACCGCCCAGAACATGACCTTGTACACGCCGTTAGTCTGCGGCAGCGCGCACACCTCGCCGGGTGCGCAGTCCTCCGCCACGGGCGCGCGGTAGATCCTGCGCCAGGCGAACGCCATCAAGACTAGCGCCGCACCGATGAAGATCGGGCGATAGGGTTCGAGCGCCGTAAGATTCGAGATCCACGCGCCGCTCACGCCCAGTGCGACCAGCACCAATGGTCCGAGGCAGCAGACCGACGCGGCGAATGCCGCGATGGCACCGCCGATAAGCGTCGCTTTCTGGGTACCAATTTCCGACACCTTTGTGCCTCCGAACGGATCAAGACGAGCGTACTCTAATGCCTGTACCATAGTACGGAGTCAAGCCTCGAAGGAGCAGGTTCGATGGAAGCCAACCTGACGATTGGCCGCCTTGCCGGGTCGGCACAGGTCAACGTGGAGACCGTGCGCTATTACCAGAGGCGCGGGCTCATGCGGGAACCTGCACGCCCGACCGGGAGCGTGCGGCGCTATTCAGACGATGACGTGAGGCGCATCCGGTTTATCAAGCGTGCGCAAAATCTCGGCTTCACGCTGGAGGAGATCACCAATCTGCTCAAGCTAGAGGACGGCCGCAGTTGCCGCGAAACTGAGCGGCTCGCCCAGCAGAAGCTGGTCTTGGTGGAAGCGCGTATTGCCGATCTGGGACGACTACGGAAGACGTTACGCGATTTGATCGGCCGTTGCGAGTCGGGCCGCGGAAGGATGGCTTGCCCGATCATTGAGAGCCTCGTGGCCGAGCGTTAGCCGCGCCGCGGCCTGAGTCTGGAATTGGTGCTAAGAGCGTACCCACCCAGACGAGCCGGTTGGAACCACCAAAATCCGGAATGGGGCCATTGTGCGCTCCATGTGCAGTGCCAACCGGCAGAGCGGATTTCCGCCCTCAATTTGCAGGTGCCACGTCGCAGCAGAGCGAAACCGATGGTGCCTGCCTGAGGATAAAATCGACAGTCGGTCCAAAAAGTTATTGGACCGACCGGAGATCAAAAAAGGCAATTGTGTTATGAATGACCTAACGCATCAATTATGCGTCGCGCCGATGATGGACTGGACCGACCGGCACTGCCGGTTTTTCCTGCGCCTCATCTCGCGGCACGCGCGTCTTTACACCGAGATGATCACCGTCGGCGCGCTGACGCACGGCGACGTTCCGTATCACCTGGACTTCGATCCCGCCGAGCATCCGATCGGGTTGCAGCTTGGAGGCAGCGATCCGCAGATGCTTGCCGCCTCGGCGAAACTCGGCGAACGCTGGGGCTACGACGAGATCAACCTCAATTGCGGCTGCCCGTCCGAGCGCGTGCAGACGGGCAGCTTCGGCGCGTGCCTGATGGCGGAGCCGGCGCTGGTCGCCGATTGCGTGAAGGCGATGCGCGATGCCGTCGCGGTGCCGGTCACCGTCAAGCATCGGATCGGCCTCGACCATGGCGACGACTACGGCTTCGTCCGCGATTTCGTCGGCACGGTGGCGGCGGCGGGTTGCGCGGTGTTCATCGTGCATGCGCGCAACGCGGTGCTGAATGGACTGTCGCCGAAGGACAATCGCGAGGTGCCGCCGCTGCGGTACGACGTCGTGCATCGGTTGAAGCGGGACTTCCCGGCGCTGACGCTGGTCGTCAACGGCGGGCTCACGCGCTGGGACGCGATCGATCGCGAACTGACCGAAGTCGACGGCGTGATGCTGGGTCGCGCCGCATACCACGATCCGTACCTCCTGGCACAGGCCGACTGGCGCGCGTTCGGCGACGAGGCGCCCGCACGCTCGCGCTCGGCGGTGCTGCGCATGCTGATGCCGTACGCCGCGGCTCAGATGGCGCGCGGCGTGCATCTGCGCGCCATCGCGCGCCATGCGCTGGGCCTCTATCACGGACAATCCGGTGGGCGGCGTTTTCGGCAAATCCTGTCCGACGCGGCCAGGCTGCGAGACGGAGGTCCGGACCTGTTCGAGGAGGCGCTCGCCGCGGTCGAGCCGGTGGCCGCCGCGGCGTGAGCGCGGCGGAAGTCACGGTGTCGAGGAAGTAGAGCAGCAGCACGTTGCCCGCCGGCCAGCCGAAGAACAGCACGCTGGCAAACGGCACGATGTTGCGCGCGATGATCTGCGCGACGGCCAGCGGGGGCACCGGCATCGCCATGGTCGTGGCCGCAGGTCGCCCCTGGTTCAGGGCCGCGGCAGCTCGTCGGCGATGTAGGCGCGCACGATGCTGTCGAAGTCGCCGTCGGCGCGCATCCCCAGCACCGGTCCCAGCTTCGGCGCGAAATTCGACGGCCAGGTCGCGACGATCTTGTCGATCACCGGATCGAATTGCCATCTCACGCGCCCCGCCGCCGCGTCGCCCGCAACGCGGCGCAGCGAAGCCACCATGTCGCCGACGGCAACCGAAATGCCGGGAACGTTGACCGAGCGCGTGTGCGCAAATTTCGCCGCCGGCGCCTCGTGGCCGACGAGAAGGTTGTCGATCACCGCGCGCGGCGATTGCACCCACATCCGGGTCGTCGGCGCCACCGGACATATCGCGTCGACGCCGGCGAGCGGCTCGCGGATGATGCCGCTGGCGAACGATGACGCGGCCTTGTTCGGTTTGCCCGGACGCACGGTTACCGTCGGCAGCCGCAGCGACCGGCCGTCGATGAAGCCTTTGCGCGTCATGTCGTAGACCAGGTATTCGCCGATCGCCTTCTGCGCGCCGTAAGACGCCTGCGGCGTGACCGGCGCGTCGTCGGGAACGGGGTCCGGGAGCGCGCCTCCGAAGACGGCGAGCGAACTCGTGAAGACGAACTTGGGCGGCGCCGCGAGCTTGCGGCAGCGTTCGAGCAGCAACCGCGTCGCATCGAGATTGACGCGCATCCCGATATCGAAATCGGCTTCGGCCTGGCCGCTCACCACCGCAGCCAGATGGAACACGCTGTCGGTATCCGCGCTGATCGCGCGTTCGACGACGGCGGGATCGGCGAGGTCGCCGACGATGATCCTGACACGCGGATCGTCGAGCGGGGGCGGGGCGAGGACGTCGAGCAGCACGAGTTCGCGCACGGTGCGACTGACGCCGCGGGCGTCGGTCAGCTTGCCGCGGGAAAGAATCGCCCGGGCGAGGCGGTTGCCCAGGAAGCCGGCGCCGCCGGTGATCACGATGCGCATGGTCGTTCGGTCCTCTGGATTGCGGTGGCGCTATGATAGCCGGAGGCGGCACCGTCGCGGTGCCCAGGATGCCGATCCCGACGGTGGGCTGGCTCGCGTACGCGAAGGACACCGAGGGCAACCTTTTCGGAATGATGCAATCGGACGCGAATGCGAAATGAATTGCCGGCGCCCGCATCGGAGGCGACCGACACCGTCGTCGCCGGCCTCGCCGAAGGCGGCCTGGCGGTAGTCCCCGATTTCCTGCCGAGCGGCGACGTTGCGGCATTGCGCGACCAGGCGCTGCGGCGGGAAGCGGCGGGCGAGCTTGCGCCGGCGGGTGTTGGCCG
>JAAFGU010000104.1 GCA_010365205.1 Aromatoleum sp.
ATCGAGCGAAACTCGACGCGGCGCTGGCGGGACTCGTCGCCGCCGGCCACGCAGCGAGCGCGGCCGCATTCGACGTCACCGACGAGGAAGCCGTGAACGCCGGCGTCGCCGGCGTCGTCCGCGCGTACGGCGCGATCGATATCCTGATCAACAACGCAGGTGTCAATCAGCGCAAGCCTTTCGACGAGTACACGGCCGCGGAATGGCGTGCGCTGCAGGCCGCCAATTTCGACGGCCCGTTCCTGGTGACCCGCGCAGTACTGCCGGCGATGAAGGCGCGCCGGCGCGGCAAGATCATCAACGTCTGCTCGCTCGCATCCGATCTCGGGCGGCCGAACATCGTGGCCTACGCCGCGAGCAAGGGCGGACTCAAGATGATGACGCGTGCGCTGGCCGTGGAAGTCGCGCCGTTCAACGTCCAGGTCAACGGCATCTCGCCCGGGTTCTTCAAGACCGAGATGAACGCGCCGTTGATCGCGAATGCCGAGTTCTCCGCGTGGGTCGGCAAGCGGACCCCCGCCGGCCGCTGGGGCGAACCGCCCGAGATCGCTGGGGCCGCCGTGTTCCTCGCGTCGGACGCCGCCAGCTACGTGACGGGGCATCTGCTGCAGGTCGATGGCGGGTTCGCAGCCGCCTACTGACGCGCGGTGTCGATGCCGCCCTCCGATTGAAGGAGGAGGGCCGTTCAAGGTATAATTTCGGCCATTCGCAGCGGGGAAGGGTTGCCTTCCCCGTTTCTACGTCCACCGTGTACGTCCACCGTGTACGTCCACCGCACGTCCGGAACCCCGGCGCCGCCTCAAACACCGCGACCGCGCCGCGGGCCGGCGCACCGCTGGGGCCATCCCCGATCGAGTCCGTGATGAACGCGCCTCACGCCGTGTCCGCCGCGACCACCGCGCTCTTTCCGCCGCTAACGCCCGCGATTCTCGCGCTGGCCGACGGCGCCGTCTTTCGCGGCCGTGCGATCGGCGCGAACGGCCATGCGGTCGGTGAAGTCGTTTTCAACACGGCGATGACGGGGTATCAGGAAATCCTCACCGATCCGTCGTATGCGGGCCAGATCGTCACGCTCACGTATCCGCACGTCGGCAACGTCGGGGTGAACCCCGAGGACGTCGAATCGCGGCGGCCGTTCGCCGCCGGACTCGTGATCCGCGACCTGCCGCGGGTCGCGTCGAATTTCCGTTCGACCGGCGATCTTTCGTCGTATCTCGCCGCCAATGCCATCGTGGGCATCGCCGACATCGACACGCGCATGCTCACGCGGATGCTGCGCGAAAAGGGCGCGCAGAACGGTTGTCTATTCGCGGCGGCAGTGATTGGTGACAGCGAGGCGGCGGACGCCGTCGCGCGCGCGCGGGCGACGCCGTCGATGGCGGGCCTGGATCTGGCCAAGCTCGTCAGCTGTGCGGCACCCTACGAATGGAACGCGGGCACGTGGGCGCTCGGTCGCGGCTATGGCGAGCCGGCCGAGGCGCGTTTTCACGTCGTCGCCTATGACTTCGGCGTCAAGCACAACATCCTGCGCATGCTCGCCGCGCGCGGGTGCCGGATCACCGTCGTTCCCGCGCAGACGCCGGCCGCGGCTGCGCTCGCGCTGAAACCGGACGGGGTCTTCCTGTCGAACGGTCCCGGCGACCCCGAGCCCTGCGACTACGCGATCCACGCGATCGCGTCGATCGTCGACGGCGGCACGCCGACGTTCGGCATCTGCCTCGGCCACCAGTTGCTCGGTCTCGCTTCCGGAGCGAAGACGCTCAAGATGAAATTCGGCCATCACGGCGCCAATCATCCGGTGCTCGACAAGGACACCGGACAGGTGCTGATCACGAGCCAGAACCACGGCTTCGCGGTCGACCCGTCGACGCTGCCGCCAACGGCGCGGGTGACGCACATTTCGCTGTTCGACGGCACGCTGCAGGGCATCGCCCGGACCGATCGCCCGGCGTTCAGCTTTCAGGGGCACCCCGAGGCGAGTCCCGGGCCGCACGACCTGGCGTACCTGTTCGACCGGTTCGTGAAATTGATGGAGAAGAATCATCGCTAACCACGGAGCGCACGGAGTAAACGGAGCATGGCTCTCGCCGGTGCTCCGTTCGCGCCGCGCGCAGCCCGAATGCTCATCGGCGATTTCTTCCGTTTCCTCCGTGTACCCCGTGGCCGACTGACTCCGACATGCCGAAACGCACCGACATCCACAGCATTCTGATCATCGGCGCAGGCCCGATCGTCATCGGGCAGGCGTGCGAGTTCGACTACTCGGGCGCGCAGGCATGCAAGGCGCTGCGCGAGGAGGGCTACCGGGTCATTCTCGTCAACTCGAATCCGGCGACGATCATGACCGATCCGGAGATGGCCGACGTCACCTACATCGAGCCGATCACCTGGCCGATGGTCGCCAAGGTCATCGAGCGCGAGCGCCCCGATGCGCTGTTGCCGACGATGGGCGGGCAGACGGCGCTGAACTGCGCGCTCGACCTCGCGCGCGAAGGCGTGCTGAACAAGTACGACGTCGAATTGATCGGCGCGTCGAAAAAGGCGATCGACAAGGCCGAAGACCGCGCGAAGTTCAAGGCCGCGATGACGCGGATCGGGCTCGGCTCGGCGCGCTCGGGAATTGCCCACAATGTCGACGAAGCGCTGAAGGTCCAGGCCGAGATCGGATTTCCGGCGGTGATCCGGCCGTCGTTCACGCTGGGCGGCACCGGCGGCGGTATCGCGTACAACAAGGACGAGTTCGTCGACATGTGCAAGCGCGGCCTCGACCTGTCGCCGACGCGCGAACTGCTGATCGAGGAGTCGCTGCTCGGGTGGAAGGAATTCGAGATGGAGGTTGTCCGCGACAAGAAGGACAACTGCATCATCGTCTGCTCGATCGAGAACCTCGACCCGATGGGCGTGCACACCGGCGACTCGATTACCGTCGCGCCGGCGCAGACGCTGACGGACAAGGAATACCAGATCATGCGCGATGCCTCGATCGCGGTGCTGCGCGAGATCGGGGTGGACACCGGCGGCTCCAACGTGCAGTTCGCGATCAACCCGGCCGACGGCCGGATGATCGTCATCGAGATGAATCCGCGGGTGTCGCGTTCGTCGGCGCTGGCGTCGAAGGCGACGGGATTCCCGATCGCCAAAATCGCGGCCAAGCTCGCGGTGGGCTACACGCTGGACGAACTCTCCAACGACATCACCGGCGACCGAAGTGGAAAGAGCATGCCGGCGTCGTTCGAGCCTACGATCGACTACGTTGTCACCAAGGTGCCCCGGTTCGCATTCGAGAAATTCAAGCAGGCCGATGACCGCTTGACGACGCAGATGAAATCGGTGGGCGAAGTGATGGCGATCGGCCGCACCTTCAAGGAGTCGCTGCAGAAGGCGCTGCGCGGCCTCGAGAGCGGCGTCGACGGCTTCAACCTGAAAACGGTCGACCCGGAGAAGATCGGCGACGAGCTAGCCTATCCGCGCGCGGAGCGGCTGTGGTACGTCGCCGACGCGTTCGGCGTCGGCATGTCGCTCGAGGAAATCTTCCAGTACACGAAGATCGACCCGTGGTTTCTCGCGCAGATCAAGGAGATCGTCGACACCGAGCTCGCCGTCGAGAAACAAACGCTGGCGGGGCTCACCCGCGACGAGCTGCGGACGTTGAAGCGGATGGGGTTCTCCGACCGGCGGCTCGCCTACCTGCTGAAGGAGAAGGAGGCCGCGGTCCGCGCGCGCCGGCACGAATTCGGCATCCGGCCCGTCTACAAACGCGTCGACACCTGCGCCGGCGAGTTCTCGACGCGCACCGCATACATGTACTCGACATACGAGGACGAGTGCGAGGCGGCGCCGACCGACCGGAAAAAGGTCATGGTGCTGGGCGGGGGCCCTAACCGGATCGGGCAGGGGATCGAGTTCGACTACTGCTGCGTGCACGCCGCGACGGCGCTGCGCGAAGACGGGTACGAGACGATCATGGTCAACTGCAACCCGGAGACCGTCTCCACCGACTACGACACTTCCGACCGCCTCTACTTCGAGCCGGTGACGCTCGAGGACGTGCTCGAGATCGTCCATGTCGAGAAGCCATACGGCGTGATCATCCAGTATGGCGGGCAGACGCCGCTGAAGCTCGCGCGCGATCTCGAGGCGAACGGAGTGCCGATCATCGGCACGTCGCCGGACATGATCGACATGGCGGAGGACCGCGAGCGCTTCCAGCAGATGCTGCACCGCCTCGGGCTCAAACAGCCGCCGAACCGGACCGCGCGGACCGAAAGCGCAGCGATGATAGCGGCCGAGGAGATCGGCTATCCTCTGGTCGTCCGCCCCTCGTACGTGCTCGGTGGCCGCGCGATGGAAATCGTCCACGAGCCGCGCGACCTGGAACGCTACATGAAAGAGGCGGTCAAGGTGTCGAACGACAGCCCGGTGCTGCTAGACCGGTTCCTCAACGACGCGATCGAGGTCGACGTCGACGCGCTGTGCGACGGCTCGGCGGTCGTCATTGGCGGCATCATGGAGCACATCGAGCAGGCGGGCGTGCATTCGGGCGACTCGGCGTGCTCGCTGCCGCCGTATTCGCTCTCCGCTGCGATCCAGGACGAACTCCGCCGGCAGACGGTCGAGATGGCGATGGCACTCGACGTCGTGGGGCTCATGAACGTCCAGTTCGCGATCCAGTTCGACGAAGGTCGCGGCACCGTCTTCGTGCTCGAGGTCAACCCGCGGGCGTCGCGCACGGTGCCTTACGTGTCGAAAGCCACGGGCCGCCCGCTGGCGAAGATCGCTGCGCGCTGCATGGTCGGTCAATCGCTGGCCGACCAGGGCGTGTCGGGAGAGATTGTCCCCCCGTACTTCTCGGTAAAAGAGGCCGTGTTCCCGTTCATCAAGTTTCCGGGCGTGGACACGATCCTCGGGCCGGAGATGAAATCCACCGGCGAAGTGATGGGCGTCGGCGAGACGTTCGCCGAGGCGTTCGTGAAATCGCAGCTCGCCGCGGGCGTCAAGCTGCCGGCCAGCGGCAAGGTGTTCATCAGCGTCAAGGACGGCGACAAGGCGCGGGTTGTCGAAGTTGCGCGGACGCTGGTCGGCCTGGGCTTCACGGTCGTGGCGACGCGCGGCACCGCGGCGGCGCTGGAGGCGGCCGGCGTGCCGGTCACGCCCGTGAACAAGGTGCACGAAGGCCGTCCGCACATCGTCGATATGATCCTTAACGACGAGATTGCACTGGTCGTGAACACGGTCCAGGAAAAGCGGACGGCGATTCGCGACAGCTACCACATCCGACGTGCCGCGCTGACCGATCAGGTGCCGACGTACACGACGATCGCCGGCGCCCGCGCCGCGGCGATCGGGATGCAGGGGATGCGGGAACTGGTACCCTACGCGATGCAGACGCTGCACCAGCGGCTGCGCTGAAGCAAAACCCCGGCACCACATCGAAACCGGCAACACGGGCAACAACGGCAGAGCGTCACTCGTCGCGCAAACGATGCTCGCACGCCGCATCCGGAAGGATGCCCGCGCGATCCGGATGCGCGGAACGGGATCCCGGACGCTCGCTTCGTCGTTGGTCCGTATGCAGTCTCGATGTGGTGATCGCATTTTTGTACTGACGATCCGATGACCAAATTTCCGATGACGGTTCACGGCGCCGCGCGCCTGAAGACCGAGCTCCACCGCCTGAAGACGGTCGACCGCCCTGCGGTGATCATGGCGATCGCCGAGGCGCGTTCGCACGGAGACCTGTCCGAGAACGCCGACTACGATGCGGCGAAGGAGCGCCAGGGCTTCATCGAAGGCCGGATCGCCGAGATCGAGCACAAGCTCGCCGGCGCCCAGGTGATCGATCCGGTCGCCATCGACGACGACGAGGGCCGCGTCGTGTTCGGCGCGACGGTCGTCCTCACCGACGCCGAGTCCGGCGACAACGTAACCTACCAGATCGTCGGCGACGACGAGGCCGACATCAAGCATGGCAAGGTATCCGTCAGCTCGCCCATTGCCCGGGCGCTGATCGGCAAGGCCGAGGGCGACACCGCCGAGGTAAGGGCCCCCGGGGGCGTGCGCGAGTACGAGATCCGGTCGGTACGATACCTGTAGCAGCCCGCGTCTGCCGCTGCGGATGGCGCGGGCGCCCTGCGTGGTCAACGATTGACTTGAGGAGGAAAGCGATGCGCACACGTTGGCCGGGGGTGCTGGCGGCGGGATTTGCCGCCGTTGTTTTGACCGGAGCCGGCGCCGCGGATCCGGCGTATCCGGTGAGGCCGGTCAAAATCATGGTCGGCGCGTCCGCCGGCGGCGGCACCGACATCATCGCCCGGATGCTGGCCGAGAAATTCTCCGACGCGCTGAAACAGCCGTTCGTGGTCGAAAACCGGCCCGGCGCATCGAATACCATCGCCGCGGACCTCACCACCAAAGCGGCGCCGGACGGGCATACGCTGCTCGTCGCGACCAACACCGGACAGGCGATCGCGCCGCACCTCATCAAGCTCGGCTACGACCCGCTGAAGCAACTGCAGCCGGTCGGGCTCATCGTCGTGGTGCCGAATGTTCTGGTCGTCAGCGCCCTGGTCCCGGCCAACGACGTGAAGGAACTCGTGGCGCTGGCGAAGGCGAAGCCCGGAATGCTGAAGTATGCGTCGTCGGGCGTGGGCAGCACCCAGCACATCGCCGGCGAAGCGTTCGACCAGGCGGCCGGAATCAAGACGATCCACATCCCTTACAAGGGCAGCAGCCAGGCGCACGTCGACCTGATGTCCGGCGAGGTCGAGATGATGTTCGACACGACATCTTCGGCGATGCCGCAGATCAGGGCCGGCAAGTTTCGGCCCCTCGCGGTGACTTCGCCCCAGCGTTCTCCCGAACTTCCCGGCGTTCCCACGATCGCCGAGGCTGGCTATCCCGCCGCGGAGATGACGACGTGGTACGGATTGTTCGTCACGGCGGGCACTCCGAAGGCGGTGGTCGATCAGCTGCATACGGAACTGCAGCGAATCCTGAGGTTGCCCGACGTGCAGGCGCGCCTGAAGGGGCTCGGCGGCGAGCCGGGCAGCCTCAGCGTCGAGCAATTCACCGAAATGAATCGCGCCGAGTACGAGCGTTTCGGGAAGCTGATCAAGAGCGCGAACATCCGCACCGACGGCTGAGCATCGTCACGCCGAGCCTTGCAGGCTCCGATCAGGAGAACGCCGAAGCGGCGCCGCAGGTTTCGCGCAGTGCGGGCAGGTTGACGAAGGCGATGCCGGCGCCGACGAGCACGGCGGCGCCGAGAAATATCGCCGATGCCGGTTCGGCTCGATCGTGAACCGGACGATGATGCACTGAGGGGCCCGGCGCCTCAGTCGGGGAAGGCGGCGTCGATGTCGGCGATCTGACCGGGTGTGAGCAGCGACACCGGCCGGTCACCCAGCATCAGTGCCAGTTTCGCCGTCTGCTCGAGCTCTTCTGCGCTGTCGACCGCGTCGTCGATCGACCTGCCCGAAACGACGGGCCCGTGATTGGCGAGCAGCACAGCCCGATGCTCAGCGGCCACGCGGCGCACCGCTTCGGCCAGCGCGCGGTCGCCGGGACGGTAATACGGGACCAGCGGCAGCGTGCCGACACGCATTACCTGATACGCGGTCAGCGGCGGCAGCACGTTTGCCGGATCGGCGTGCACCAGGCAGGAGATGGCGACCGCGCAGGTGCAGTGCAGATGGACGATCGCATTGGCGCCGGGACGCCTGGCGTACATCGCGAGATGCATGAACGCTTCCTTCGACGGTGGATCGCCGGACAGATGAACACCGTCCGGCGCGACCTTCGCGATCCGCGCCGGGTCGAGCCGACCGAGCGAACGGCCGGTCGGCGTCACCAGAATGCCGTCGTCGACGCGCGCGCTCAGATTGCCCGAGCTGCCGTGCGCGTAGCCGCGGTCGTACAGCGACTTGCCGCGCTCGACCATCACTTCGCGAAGCGCGTGTTCGTTCATACTAGCGCCGCCGTCGCCTTGGCGAAGAAATCGGGACCGCCGAAATTGCCCGACTTGAGCGCGAGCCAGAACGGTTCGCCGCCGACGGCGCGCGTCCACGGCACGCCGGGATC
>JAAFGU010000105.1 GCA_010365205.1 Aromatoleum sp.
GGCCGCGGCGAGACGATCGGCAAGCGCGAACGCGGCACCGAGATCGCCGTGGACGACGACCGCGAGAGGTTTCGGTTGCGCCGGTTCGCTCGACGGCAGGGGTTTCGCCGCGCCTGCGCCATAGTCGTAGAAGCCGCGGCCCGACTTGCGACCGAGGAATCCGGCGGCGACGAGTTCCTGCTGCGCGACCGACGGCGCGAACCGCGGATCGTGGAAGTACGCCTCCCAGACGCTCTTCGTCACGGCGAAATTGACGTCGTGGCCGATCAGGTCCATCAGTTCGAACGGTCCCATCCGGAAGCCGCCGGCGTCGCGCATCACCGCATCGATGGTCGCCGGATCGGCGGCGCGCTCGGAGAAAATGCGCAGCGCCTCGGCGTAGAACGGCCGCGCGCAGCGGTTGACGATGAAGCCCGGCGTCGACGTCGCGTGGACCGCCGTCTTGCCCCACGCGACGGCGGTCGCGTAAATCATTTCGGCGACCGCCGGCGCCGTGGCGAGACCGGACACGACCTCGACCAGCGGCATCAGCGGCGCCGGGTTGAAGAAGTGCATGCCTACGATGCGCTGCGGATGCTTGATGCCGGCGGCCAGCGCGGTGATCGAGATCGATGACGTGTTCGATGCGAGAATGCAATCCGCCGCGACGACGTTGGCGAGGCTCGCCAGGAGCTCGCGCTTGATCGCGAGATCCTCGACGATCGCCTCGACGACGAGCTTCGCCACGCACGCGTCGGCCAGCGTCACCACCGTCGTGATACGGCCGATCGCGGCGTCTGCGTCGGCCGGCGCGAGTTTGCCTTTGGCGACGAGTTTCGCCAGCGTCGCGGCAATCGCCGTCTTGCCCGCGTCCGCGGCGCCGAACCGGGTGTCGTGCAGCTGGACGATGTGACCGTTCTGCGCGGCGATCTGGGCGATGCCCGCGCCCATCGCCCCCGCGCCGATGACGGCGACGATGGAGCCGGCGGGCAATGCGGGCGCGGTCATTTCTGCGGTCATTTCTGCGGTCATTTCTGCGGTCTTTTCCGCGGTCTTTACATTTCCGTGCTCAGCGACCCGTGAAGCGCGGCGGACGCTTGGCGAGGAAGGCGGCGACGCCTTCGCGATAGTCGTCGCTGCCGCCCAGCTCGCGCATCAGGTCGCGCTCGAGGTCGAGCTGCGTCTCGAGCGTGTTGGCCGGGCTGGCGTACAGCGCCTGCTTGGTGCGGGCGAGACCGCGCGTCGGCGCCTGCGCCAGATGCGCGAGCAGCTTCTCCGTCACGGCCGACAGTTCGGCGTCGTCGACGCACTGCCAGATCAGGCCCCATTGCGCGGCCTGCTCGGCGGTGATCCTGTCGCCCAGGAGTGCGGCGCCCATCGCCCGCGCAGTGCCGAGGAGCCGCGGCAGAAAATACGTGCCGCCGGTGTCGGGAATCAATCCGAGCTTGCAGAACGGCTCGATGAAGCTCGCGGACTTAGCCGCGATCACGAGGTCGCAGGCGAGCGCGAGATTGGCACCGGCGCCGGCAGCGACGCCATTGACCGCGCAGACGACCGGCAGCGGAAGCGCGCGCAATGCGAGCACCAGCGGCTTGTAATTGCGCTCGACCGAGTCGCCCAGGTCGACCGGCGCGGCGCCCGGCGCGACGGCACGGTCGGACAGGTCCTGACCGGCGCAAAAGCCCCGCCCCGCGCCCGTCAGCAGCAGAACACGCAGCGATGCATCGGCGCGCACCCGCGCCAGCGCGTCACGAACCTCGGCGTGCATCGCGTCGTTGAAACTGTTGAGGCGATCCGGACGGTTCAGCGTCACTCGCGCGATGCCCGCGTCGACGCCGAACAGCAGGTGGGCGTAGTCCATCGCTAGTACCCCGACCCATAAGTTTGCGTCAATGCCGAGAATCGATCCCGCGCGCCGGGCGCCTCAGTTGACTGGGGCGAACCGCAGCCATAGCTTGGGCTATGGCGAGGATGAGCGACAAAG
Source organism: Aromatoleum sp. (assembly GCA_010365205.1). Lineage (GTDB taxonomy): Bacteria > Pseudomonadota > Gammaproteobacteria > Burkholderiales > Casimicrobiaceae > CAIWHR01. Next base: position 1,964 of record JAAFGU010000105.1, read on the forward strand.
CGATCGGTGATGCGGATCGATTCGAACATAGCAATACTTGTGGGTCGGGGTACTAGACGTGAAGCCGATGCTGGACGACGCGGAAGCGGCTCGCGACGAACGCGGAATCGGTCAGCGCCGCGTTGGCCGCCGGATTGGCGCCGGTGCCGTGAAAGTCGGAAAACGCGGCGGACTGGTTGACGAACACGCCGCCGGTCAGGTTGATCGACAGCGCGACGCCGGCATCCTCGGCGACGTCGACGGCGCGCTCGACGACGTCGGGGTGAATCGAATACAGCGACAGCGTCAGCGCGCCGTGCTCCTTGACCGCGTTGCGCGCGATGGCGAGGCTTTCTGCAGTCGACTCGGTGGCGATCACGAACGCGATCGGCCCGAACCATTCGGAGAGATAGTGGTCGCCGTCGGCGGCGGTCAGCTTGACGATCAGCGGCGTGCGGATCGCCGCCTGCGGCCAGGCCGGGTGCGCGATGCTCACGCTGTCGAGCACGACGGGACCGAGATGCCGTGCGCCCTCGATCCGGTTCAGCACGCCGTCGTTCTGCACGGCGCCCAGGATCTCGACTGCCCGCGCGGGGTCGCCCAGCAGTTTTTGCACCGCTTCCGCGAGCGCCGCGGCGACCTGGTCGAACGAGAGATGGCCCTCGCCAGTGTCGATTCCGTCCTTCGGGATGTAGATGTTCTGCGGCGCCGTGCACATCTGGCCGCTGTAGAGCGCCAGCGAGAACGCGACGTTGCGCGCGACGCTCTTGATGTCCGCCGTCGAGTCGACGACGATCTGGTTGACGCCGGCCTTTTCGGTGTAGACCTGCGCCTGGCGCGCGTGCTGTTCGATCCAGTCACCGTTGGCGGTGCTCCCGGTGAAGTCGATCAGCTTGACGTCGGGCCGCAGTGCGAGCTTCTGCGCGGTGTCGTCACCCGCCGGATGTGCGACCAGCGTCACGACATTCGGATCGAAGCCGGCTTCGGCGAGTACCTCGCGAATGATCTTCACGCTGATCGCCAGCGGCAGGATCGCCCCCGGATGCGGCTTGACGACGACCGCGTTGCCAGTCGCGAGATCGGCGAAGAGTCCCGGATAGCCGTTCCACGTCGGGAACGTGCAGCATCCGATGACGAGCCCGATACCGCGCGGCACGATCCGGTAGCGCTTTTCCATCTTCAGCGGCTCGTTTTTTCCCTGCGGCTTTTCCCACAGCGCCTTCGCCGGGATGCGGCGCATCTCGTCCCATGCATAGGCGACCGCCTCGAGCCCGCGATCCTGCGCATGCGGACCCGCCGCCTGGAACGCCATCGTGAACGCCTGCCCGGTCGTATGCATGACGGCGTTGGCCATCAGGAAGCTCTGCTGGTTGATCCGCGCGAGCGCTTCGAGGCACACGCCAACCCACGCTTCGGGGCCCGCCTTGCCCCAGAGCACGCGCGCCGCCTCGATCGTCGCGAACAGCGCGTCGACGTCGGCTTTCGGATAGGTGATGCCGAGCGCGAAGCCGTACGGCGATCGCTCGCCTCCCGTGGCGCCGACGGTACCCGGCTGCTCGAGCGCAAAGGCCTTGCCGCGCAGCGCGTCGAACGCCGCCTTGCCGGCCTCGGCCGCTCCTTCGCCGTAGACCTTCGGGCTCGCCGATTCGGGATAGGCGCTCCAGTAACCGCGGTCGGCGATGGCCTGCACCGCCCGGTCCAGCGTCGCGCGGTGACGTTCGAAAAAGGGGTGCGACACGGGCGGCTCCTTGGCAGTTCGTTAGCGATGAAACTTTAGCACGCGCGGAACCCGGAATTCGAGGGCCGCGCTCCCGGGCGTACCTCGCTCCCGTGGGGTTCAAGCGGTCTGATCGTAATCGACGGTTACCTTGTCGGTGACGCAGTAGCTCTGGCAGGTCAACACAAAACCGCGCGCGACTTCGTAGTCTTCGAGCGCGAAGTTGACGTCCATGTCGACCTCGCCGCCCACGAGCTTCGCGCGGCAGGTCGAACAGACTCCGCCCTTGCACGAATAGGGCAGTTCGATGCCGGCGCGCAATCCGGCTTCGAGAATGCTCTCCTTGCCTTTTTCGAGCGTGAACGTGCGGGTCGCGCCGTCGAGCACGACGGTCACTTCGCACTCGGCATGGCCGGGTTCCGGCGCTTGGCTCGCCCGGTGCTCGTGTTTTGGAATGCTGGTGGCGAAGCGTTCGATCCGGATCTTCGCGTCGGGAAGACCGCGCGCTCTCAGCGCCTCGGCGACCGCTTGCATCATTCCATCGGGTCCGCAGACGAAAACGGTGTCGACGTGATCGAGGTCCACCCAGTGCGCGAGCAGCGCGTCGGCCTTCACCCGGTCGATGCGGCCGTGCAGGAGCTCGATGTCCTGCGCTTCGCGTGACAGCACGTGGACGAGATTGAACCGGGTCAGCCAGATGTCCTTCAGGGCCGCGAGCTCTTCCTTGAACATCACGGTGCCCGACGCGCGGTTGCCGTAGAAGAGCGTGAACTCGCTTTGCGGTTCGGCGGCGAGTGTGGTCTTGATGATCGACAGCAACGGCGTGATGCCGCTGCCCGCGGCAAAGCCGACGTAGTGCTTCCGGTGCGTCGCGTCCAGCGGCACGTTGAAGTGTCCGAGCGGCGGCATGACGTCGATGGTGTCGCCGGCTTTCAGCGTCTCGTTGGCCCAGGTCGAGAACACGCCGCCCGGGTCGCGCTTGACCGCGATGCGCAGCCGTTCGTCCTGCACCGCCGAGCAGATCGAGTACGAGCGCCGGACGTCCTGCCCGGCGATGTCCGCGCGCAGCGTCAGGTGCTGGCCCTGCGCGTAGCGATATAAATCCGCCAGCGCCGCGGGGACCGCGAAGGTGATGGCGACGGCGTCGCGCGTCTCGCGGTCGACGCGGGCGATGGCAAGTCGATGGAATTTGCTCATGGAGTTTCTCGTTGCCGCGACGGCGGAAGGCCGGGACGCAATCGACCCCAAGCCCTTCTCGTCCGCCCGCCGGCGCTCAGTGGGGCTTGAAGTAGTCGAAGGGTTCGAGGCAATCGTCGCAGCGGTACTGCGCCTTGCACGCGGTCGAGCCGAATTGCGACAGCAGCGTCGTCTTTCTCGAATCGCAGCGGGGGCACGGCACGACGACGCTCATTCGCCGCAACGGACTGATGCCGGTGACGTCGACGCGGGCAACCGCCATCGGCGCGCCGTCGCCGGCCGGCGGCGCGATCCCGAACTCGCGCAGCTTGATCCGCGCGTCCGGCGTGATCCATTCGGTCGTCCAGGGCGGCGACAGCCGTATCTCCAGCCGGAGTTCCGCGACGCCGAGTGCGGCCAGCGCATCGCGAATGCCGTGGATGATGAGTTCGGTCGCCGGGCAGCCCGAGTACGTCGGCGTGACGCGAACGACGATCGCATGCGGAGCCGCGTCGTCCCATTCGACGTCGCGGACGATGCCCAGCTCGACGACGGAAACGACGGGGATTTCCGGGTCCGGCACCGCGCCGAGCGCTTCCCACACCGCCTCGACTGACGGACGCGGCGACGGGCGTGCCGCCGCTGCAGCGGGGGCAGTGGCGTTGGCGGCCGCAGCGGTCAGGGCGTCGTCGGGCGTCACCATCGCGTGGTCACCATCAGCCGTTCACCATCGCGCACCAGGGTACGCGCGCGGCAGGAATTGCATCTCGGCCAAGAGGTGACCGAGGTGCTCGGTATGCACGCCCTGCTTGCCGCCGCGGCCGCGTCCGCCCTGCATGAAACCGGATGCGGGCACCGCGATCGTCGCCTCGGCCAGCAGCGCCTCGACGGTCTGGCGCCACGGCGCCTCGAGCGCGCGGACATCCGCCGCGACGCCTGCGTCGACCAACGCGAGCTCGGTGGCATCGGCCCGGAACATCTCGCCGGTGTACATCCACAGCCCGTCGATCGCCGCCTGCATCTTCGCGTGCGATTCGTCGGTGCCGTCGCCGAGCCGGATGATCCAGTCGCCGGAGCGTTCGACGTGGTAGGCCACCTCCTTCGCGCCCTTGACCGCGATCTCCGCGACCCGCGGGTCCGCCGAATCCGCGAGTGCGCGCAGGACCAGCAGATGCCATGCGTCGAACAGGAACTGCCGCGCCGTCGTGTCGCCGTAATTGCCATTGGGCTGCTCGACCAGAAGCAGATTGCGAAACTCTCCGCTGTCGCGCAGGAACGCGAGCTGGTCCTCGTCGCGGCGCTTGCCGGCGTAGCGTGCCTCGACCTCGCCGGCAAAGGACAGCCACAGCCGCGCCTGGCCGATCAGATCGAGCCCGACGTTGGTGAGCGCCAGGTCCTCTTCGATGATCGGCCCCTTGCCGACCCACTCGCCCAAGCGCTGCGCGAGGACGAGCGGGGAATCGCCGAGGCGCAGCAGGTAGTCGAACAGCCGCCGCTCATTGTCCATTTCGGCGTCCGTGGCGGTGTCCACGGCCGTGTCGATGCCGGCGCCCACGTCAGAGGTGCTTCACTTCTTCGGGCATCGGGAAGAATGTCGGATGCCGATAGATCTTGCTGTTGGCGGGCTCGAACAGCGCTTCCTTGTCGCCCGGCGACGAGGCGACGACGTCGGACGACCGCACGGCCCAGATCGACACGCCCTCGTTGCGCCGCGTGTAGACATCGCGCGCGTTGCGGATCGCCATCTCCGGGTCCGCCGCGTGCAGGCTGCCGACGTGCTTGTGCGCCAGCCCGTGCTGCGACCGGATGAAGACTTCCCAGAGCGGCCATTCATTTGCCATGACGGTAGGTCCTGTTCTCGAATCGGGTTCAATAAGAGTTTTTCCCCTCACGCGACCTGCTGCCGTGACGCCCGCTTCGCCGCATGCGCCATCGCCGCGTCGCGCACCCACGCGCCGTCGTCCCACGCCTTCACGCGCGTGGCCAAGCGGTCGCGGTTGCACGGGCCGTTGCCCTTAAGCACTTCCATGAACTCGCTCCAGTCGATCGCGCCGAATTCGTAGTGGTTGCGCTCGGGATTCCACTGGAGGTCGGGGTCGGGCATCGTAATGCCCAGATAGTCGGCTTGCGGCACCGTCTGGTCGACAAAGCGCTGGCGCAGCTCGTCGTTGGAAAGAATCTTGATCTTCCACGCGGCCGACTGCGCGCTGTGCACGCTCTCGGCGTCGGGCGGCCCGAACATCATCAGCGACGGCCACCACCAGCGATTCAGCGCGTCCTGCGCCATCGCCTTCTGCTCCGCCGTGCCGCGCGAAAGCGACAGCATGATGTCGTAGCCCTGCCGCTGGTGGAACGACTCTTCCTTGCAGATTCGCACCATCGCCCGCGCGTACGGGCCGAACGAGCAGCGGCACAACGGAATCTGGTTCATGATCGCCGCGCCGTCGACCAGCCAGCCGATGGCGCCTATGTCGGCCCAGGAGAGCGTCGGATAGTTGAAGATCGACGAGTATTTCGCCTTGCCGGAGTGGAGGTCGGCGACCATCTGATCGCGCGTGATGCCCAGCGTCTCCGCCGCCGAGTAGAGGTAGAGACCGTGGCCCGCCTCGTCCTGGATCTTGGCCATCAGAATCGCCTTGCGCTTCAACGACGGCGCGCGCGTGACCCAGTTGCCCTCGGGCAGCATGCCGACGATTTCGGAATGCGCGTGCTGCGAGACCTGCCGGATCAGCGTCCTCCGGTAGGCCTCGGGCATCCAGTCCTTTGGTTCGATCCGGATGTCGGCGTCGATGCGCGCCTGGAACGCGCGCTCTTCCGTCGTCATCTCGGCCTGCCCCTTCACCGACCTGACGCCGGTGTCGACCATCTGTGCGTACATCCGACTCCTCCTCGCCCGGTGTCGCCGGTGACGTCGGCGGGGATGCGGCGCCGACGGGAACGATCAGCCTCGCGCCTGTGCCGCGCGTTTCGAAATGATACACGTTTACACTATTGGATGTAAAGTTTGTATCATTTGCCCACCAACATTTCCCGGCGCGACGCCGCTCGCGACGCCGCCGCAACCTTCGCGGACAAGCATGAGTCCCGCCGTCCCCTCTGCCGATCGCCACGTCCGGCGCTGGATCCGGCGGCAGCTCGCCGCGGCGCCGCCGCGGGCGCCGTCCTTGATCGTCACCGTTTGGGGCGACGCGATCGCACCGCACGGCGGGGCCGTGATGCTGCCCGGACTCAT
>JAAFGU010000106.1 GCA_010365205.1 Aromatoleum sp.
CGCGCGAGGCCCGCGATCGCGAGCGCGTTCCATGACGTGAGAATCTTGTCGTCGAGACCCGGGCGTATGCGCGTCGAACGCGCCGCAAACAGCGCAGCTCGTGCCCCCGCAAGGCGCGCCTGCGCATCGGCACCGGCAATGCCGAGGGCCGCGGCGACCGCGTCGAGCGGCACGGTGACGCGCAGATTCCAGGCGTGGCCTTCGAAGTTCGGCGCACGGTCGAGGCCCCAATACGGCGCGGCGACCGCGAATTCGTCGGCCGACAGCAACGACTGGATCTCGTCGCGGGACCAGACGTAGAACCGGCCTTCTTCGCCTTCGCTGTCGGCATCGAGGCTCGAGTAGAACGCGCCGTCGGGTGCGCGCATTTCGCGCGTCATCCAGCCGACAATGCCGCGCGCAACGTCGGCGAACCTCGCCTCGCCCGTCACGCGCGCCAGGTCCGCGTAGAGGCCCAGCAGCGGACCATTGTCGTACAGCATCTTCTCGAAATGCGGGATCGTCCACTCGGCATCGACGCTGTAGCGGGAAAAGCCGCCGCCGAGCTGGTCGTGGATTCCGCCGTCGGCCATCGCCTCGAGCGTGCGGCGCACGATTGCTAGCGCCTGTACGTTGCCGGTCCCGGCGTGTTCGCGAAGGCAGAACTCGAGCTCCGCCGGATGCGGAAACTTCGGCGCCGATCCGAACCCGCCGTGCTCCGGATCGAAGCTGTGTTCGAGGCCGGTGAGCGCAAGCGCAGGCGCATTTACCGGCAGTGCGGCGTCGGCCGCCGCCTCGGGTTCGAGCGTCGCGAGCGCTTCCCTGATACGCGTGGTCTGTTCGGCGATCGCGGCCCCCTGCTCGCGATGCGCTGCCGCGATCCGCGGCAGGAGGTCCAGGAAGCCGGGGCGCCCGTATCGTGACTCCTTCGGGAAGTACGTGCCGCCGAAAAAAGGCTCGCCCCCGGGCGTGAGGAACATCGTGAGCGGCCAGCCACCCGATTGCCGCGTCAGCAACGCGTGTGCCGTCTGATAGATCTGATCGATATCGGGCCGCTCCTCGCGATCGACCTTGATGTTGACGAAATGCGCGTTCATCGCCGCCGCGACGTCGGGGTCCTCGAACGACTCGTGCGCCATCACGTGGCACCAGTGGCAGGCCGAGTAGCCGATCGAGAGCAGGATCGGCTTGTCTTCTCGTCGGGCGAGCGCGAGTGCCTCGTCGCCCCACGGCTGCCAGTCGACGGGGTTGTCGGCGTGCTGCAGCAGATACGGGCTGGTTTCAGCCGCGAGGCGATTGGGCATCGTGTTCGGAGCGACGTCAGCACAATGCGCGGGGTCGCGCCGGAAAGACGGTGCTCAGGTGAGCTCTTCGAACGCGACGCGCTCGAAGTCGGCGCCCCGCTGAAGCAGCCGCGTCAACCGGTAGCGGTGCTCGGGACCAGCATCCAGCGAACGCAGGACGCGACTCGGATTGAACGTGCGCGGCGGCAGGATGAGAGACGGTTTGTCTTCCGGCGTCTCGGGGAGCAGCAGACCCGGCAGCGGCGGATCTTCCGCCATCGCGTTGGACAGTGGCCGCAATGCGATCGTCTTCGGGTTTCCCGACCACAGCCGCAGGGAGAGCTCGATCCCGTCGGAAGAATTGAGCGCGACACGGGTGACATAGCCCAACCGCACGCGCTCGTCGTCGCGCAACGTGGCAAGCTGTTCCAATTGCCACTTGTGCCGGGTCGCCGACGCGTGGACCACGTGCGCCTCGCGCCATTCGTACGCGCCTTGCCAGCGCTCCCAGACCCACGTCCGCTCGGCGTCCTCCTTGCCCCGATCGTAGTCGGTCAGCGCCCCCAGCGTCTGCAGGTGCTGCGCCCCCTGGAACGACAGACGGCCGAGCGGATCGCGCCGATCGAACGTCCGGCCGCCGACGCGGAAATAGGCTGCGCCCACGCCGCCGGCGCACAGTTCGATCGTCGAGCGCGGCAGGTCCGACGTGCGCCGCGGCAGTTGATGCCACCGCGAATCGAGGTAGCCCAGCAGCGTCGTGCATTGCTCCACGCTGCAATCGTGCCCGAGCTGCAGTTCGGCCGGGTTGGCGCCGGTCTGCAGCCGTTTCAGCCGGCCGCGAACGCTGGTTCCGAGCTTGCCCGGGTAGCCGAATCGCATAGAAGCTCGGGCTTGCCTCGGCGCTGCCACCTCGAGCGACGCGCCCGCGGCCGCGTCGAGGTCGACGACGATCACGGGGCCCTCGCTTTCGCGCTGCTGCGCGTAGGGGAAGACCTTGCGCGCCCACATCGCGAGCCAGCGATCGGCGAGCTCGATCTGCTTGACCGACATCGCGCAAGGATCGGCCAGCCCGAGCAACAGCGCGTGGCTGTAGGTCGAGTAGCACGAAATGCCGACGCCGTTCGGCATAAGGTCGTCGGACACCGCGGTCACTGCGCATTCGAGCATTTCGGCGAGCCGGTAATACGCGTGCAGTTCGTGCCAGATCGCCGGCGGCAGCGCGCGCCGCGCGAGGCCGTGGACAACCACTAGCTGTTTGCCGACATAGAGACCGCGCTGGAGGATTTTCGGCTTGACGCCGACCAGGTCGGGGTCGCCCTCGAGCAGCGGTTTTAGGCACGCCGAGTATTGGTCCCACAACGCCTGCCATAGTGCGATCGACTGCTCGGCCGCCTCGAGCTCGCGGTCGGCGGTGGGCTGCGCCTTGCCAGCGTAACGGCGCGCAAGCTCGGTGTGCAGATGGGCGACCTGATCGCGCATGATTTCAGCGATCGTCGCGCGCTCGCGCGGCAGGAAATCGGCCGCGGACATTGCCTTGATCTGGCCGAACACGGCGTCGTACACCTGCGTGACGTTTGTGTAGGGAAGCGACTTCGCCCACTCGGCCGCGCCTTCCGCATCGGCGAAGGCAAGCCGCGGGATGGGCGCGCCGGCCCCGGCCGTCGCTGGAACCGGCGGAAGGGCCATCGCAGGGCTGGTCGAATCGGGCATCGCGGGAGTTCAGCGCGCGGGGAGCGCGGCGGTCAGGGCTCGGGCAAGTCCGTCCGCGAAATCGGACGGGAGCGTACGCGGCAACGCATCGCGTTGGCGCACGCCCCACACGGGCTGCGGGAAATGCGAATCGCCGGCGAATCGCGGGATCACGTGCCAATGCAGGTGAGGCGTCAGGTTGCCGAGGCTCGCGAGATTCATCTTGTGTGGAGAAAGTCGCGCCCGCAGAACCGCCTCGACCGCCCAGACGACGTGCATCAGGTGGTCGCGATCCGGCGCGGCTAGGTCGGTCATTTCGCGCACATGCGTCTTCCAGATCACGCGGCAGAAACCCGTGAAGGGCTCCTCGGCGAGTACGACGCGGCAGCGTGAATCGCGCCAGACCGTCCGGCCCCCTCCCCTTCGCAGAAAACGCAGCCAGTCGTCATGGTTTGCTGGGCGGTGCCGCCACGACCGGCGCGCGCCTCCGATGGAGGGAAGCCTCGCCGCATTGCCGTTCTTTATAGCACAAAGCTGCTGCCACGCACGTCCCGGCGAGACGCCGTGGAGCGCCGGCGATGCGGCGTTCGTCGGGTCAGCGAAAGTGAATTCCCGACATTCGGAGGGCTGAATCCTCCACGGCGCGTCACGCTACTGGCCGCTATCGTGATGCCATGGACGATCAGGCCGGCGCCGCAAACGAACCCGACCGTGATCCCCCAACCGAACTTGCGCTTCCTCCACCCCGCGCGGCGCGACTGTCGTTTCCGCGCCAGCCGCTGCCGCGGGGTTTTTTTCGGAGCGCCATGAGCTGCCCGAAAAAGCGTGCGCGCGCTGCGCGGGAGACCGCACGAGCGGATCGGCAACGAGCGGAACCGGTCGTGCTCGGGGCGCCGGCGCGTCCGGCCGAGCACGCGGCGATCAGACCAGAACGCGCTCGATGCCGCCGTTGGTCGCGCGCGTGATGTAGTCGGTCATCCAGTCCGGCCCCAGAATGCGTTTTGCCATTTCGACGACGATGTAGTCGGCCTTGGTGCCTGAATCGTCGTCGAAGCGCGACAGTCCCTGCAGGCACGACGGGCACGACGTGAGGATTTTCACCTCGCCGTCGAATCCGTCGGTGCGCAGCGCGCCGGCCCCCTCGCGCATCTCCTCCTCCTTGCGGAAGCGGACCTGGGTGGAGATGTCCGGCCGCGTCGTCGCGAGCGTTCCGGACTCGCCGCAGCAGCGCTCGTTCTGCGTGACGTCGGCGCCCATCAGCGCGTTGACGACTTTCATCGGCTGGTACGTCTTCATCGGCGTGTGACAGGGGTCGTGATACATGTAACGGACGCCGGTGACGCCCCCGAGCGCAACGCCCTTCTCCAGCAGGTACTCGTGGATGTCGAGCAGCCGGCAGCCGGGAAAGATCTTCTGGAACTCGTATTTTTCAAGCTGGTCCATGCACGTGCCGCAGGACACGATCACCGTCTTGATATCGAGATAGTTGAGCGTATTGGCGACGCGATGGAACAGCACCCGGTTCGCGGTGATGATCTGCTCGCCGCGGTCGTGATTGCCGGCCGCCGTCTGCGGATAGCCGCAGCAAAGATAGCCCGGGGGCAGCACCGTCTGCGCGCCGAGGTGATAGAGCATCGCCTGCGTCGCCAATCCGACCTGCGAGAACAGGCGTTCGGAGCCGCACCCCGGAAAGTAGAAGACGGCGTCCGATTCGTCGTTGATCTTCGCCGGATCGCGGATGATCGGGACGATCTCGTCGTCCTCGATGTCGAGCAGCGCGCGCGACGTGCGTTTCGGCAAACCTCCGGGCATCGGCTTGTTGATGAAATGGACGATCTGCGCCTTCAGCGCCGGCTTGCCGACCGACGCCGGAGGCCGCTTCGTCTGCGCCTCGGCGAGCCCGAAGCGCCGGGCGAAACGGTAGGCGAGCCGCTGCGCCTTGTAGCCCCAGTCGAGCATTACCTTCTTGGTCAGTTTGATCGTCACCGGATCGGTGGCGTTCAGGAAGAACATCGCCGCCGACGTGCCCGGGTTGAAGCGCTTGTGACCCTGCTTGCGCAGCAGGTTGCGCATCGCGATCGACACGTCGCCAAAGTCGATGTCGACGGGGCAGGGATTCAGGCACTTGTGGCAGACCGTGCAGTGATCGGCGACGTCGGCGAATTCGTCGAAGTGTCGAAGACTAACCCCGCGGCGCGTCTGTTCCTCGTAGAGGAACGCCTCGATCAGCAGCGACGTCGCGAGGATCTTGTTGCGCGGGCTGTAGAGCAGGTTGGCGCGCGGCACGTGCGTCGCACACACCGGCTTGCACTTGCCGCAGCGCAGGCAGTCTTTGACCGAATCGGCGATGTGGCCGATTTCGCTCTGCTCAAGGATCAGACTCTCCGCGCCCAGCAGCGAGAAGCTCGGCGTGTAGGCATTGCGCAGGTCGGCCGCCGCCAGCAGCTTGCCGGCATTGAAGCGTCCCTCCGGATCGATCCGGCGCTTGTAGGCCGCGAACGGCTCGATCTCCTCGGGCGTCAGGAATTCGAGCTTGGTGATGCCGATGCCATGCTCACCCGAAATGACGCCGTCGAGGCGGCGCGCCAGCGCCATGATGCGCGCCACCGCCGCCTTGGCTTCCTGCAGCATCGCGTAGTCGTCGGAATTCACCGGCAGGTTCGTATGCACATTGCCGTCGCCCGCGTGCATATGCAGCGCAACGAATACGCGGCTGCGCAGGACCTCCTGGTGGATTGCGTTGCACCTCGCAAGGAACGGCGCGAACGCGAGGCCGGCGAAGAGCTCCTCGAGCGGCGCCTTGAGCTCGGCCTTCCACGACACCACGGCCGTATGGTCCTGCAGCGACGGAAACGTCGTCTCGATCCGGTCGAGCAGATCCTGCCAGCGCGAACGGGCGCCGACCACCAGCGCGCGCGCTTCGTCGACCTTGGCATCGATCTGTTCCTGCGCGGGCCGTGTCTCGCTGCTGGGGCCGTACGGCACGGGCCCGGCGAAGAACGCCAGCAGCGCGTCGCAGAGCTTCAACTTGTTGCGAATCGACAACTCGATGTTGATCCGTTCGACGCCGTCGGTGTAGTCGCCGAGCCGGGCGAGCGGAATGACGACGTCCTCGTTGATCTTGAACGCGTTCGTGTGCCTGGCGATCGCCGCCGTGCGCGCGCGGTCGAGCCAGAACTTCTTGCGTGCGTCAGCCGACACGGCGACGAATCCCTCGGCGCCTCGCGCATTGCAGATCCGGATCACCTCGGACGCCGCCTTGGCAACCGCGTCGTCGTCGTCGCCGACGATGTCGCCGATCAGCACCATCTTCGGCCGACCATGCCGTTTCGCCTTGGTCGCGTAGCCGACCGCCTTCACGTAGCGCTCGTCGAGATGCTCGAGTCCGGCGAGGATCGCGCCGTGCGGCCGGCCGTCGAGAAAATGCTTGATCTCGACGATCGCAGGCGTCGAGTCGCGCACCTGGCCGAAAAATTCGAGGCACACGGTGCGGATCGCAGGCGGCATCCGGTGAAGGACGAAGCGTGCGCTGGTGATGAGCCCGTCGCAGCCTTCCTTCTGAATGCCGGGCAGACCCGCCAGGAATTTGTCGGTGACATCCTTGCCGAGGCCGGCCTTGCGGAAGCTTGCCCCGGGAATCGCCAGCGTTTCCTTCCGCTTCACCGTCTTTCCGTCGGCCTCGTACCACGCGAGTTCGAACGTCGCCAGCGGCGCATCGTGGACCTTGCCCAGATTGTGATCGAGGCGCGTGACTTCGAGCCATTCGGCGTCCGGCGTCACCATCCTCCACGACACGAGGTTATCGAGCGCCGTCCCCCACAGCACGGCCTTCTTGCCGCCGGCGTTCATTGCAACGTTGCCGCCGATGCACGACGCGTCGGCCGACGTCGGGTCGACGGCGAAGACGAGTCCCGCGTTCTCCGCCGCATCCATCACGCGGCGCGTCACCACGCCGGCGCCGGCGTCGATCGTGGCGACCGGGGTTGCGCGCCCGGGAATCAGACGAGGCTCGACCGCCGACAACCGCTCGAGCTTCTCCGTATTGATGACCGCCGAGCGCGCCGTCAGCGGAATCGCGCCGCCGGTGTAGCCCGTGCCACCGCCGCGCGGAATGATGGTGAGTCCGAGGTCGATGCAGCCCTGCACGAGCCCGCGCACCTCGTCTTCGTTGTCGGGGTAAAGGACGACGAACGGATATTCGACGCGCCAGTCGGTCGCGTCGGTGACGTGCGAGACGCGCGCCAGACCATCGAACGCGATGTTGTCCTTGTGTGTCCATCGCGCGAGCGCGCGAACCGCCTTCCGGCGCAGCGCGATCGTCTCGGCGAACGAGCGCTCGAAACGGCCGACCGCCGCGTGGGCGGCGGCGATGAGTTGCGCCACCTTGCCGTCGCGGTTGGCATCCGCCGGCGCATTGGCCGCGCGACGCTTCTCGATTTCGGACAGCCGGTGCCGCAACGCCTCGACCAGCAGCCGCTGGCGCTTCGCCGTATCGAGCAGATCGTCCTGCAGATACGGATTGCGATCGACGACCCAGATGTCGCCGAGAACTTCGAACAACATGCGCGCCGAGCGTCCGGTGCGCCGTTCGCCGCGCAACTCGTCGAGCAGGCGCCACATGTCGGCGCCGAGCAGACGGATGACGATCTCCCGGTCGGAGAACGACGTGTAGTTGTACGGAATTTCGCGGAGGCGCGAGGCCTGCGCGGCGGGTTCCGCAACGTCGGGGAAAAGAGCGGTGACGGCGTTCATGGAACGGCCAAGTCTACCGCAGCGCAGCATTGTGCGCTGTCACGCGCGTGATGCCCGTTGGACTCCCGGCGCTCTTCGACGGCTCGCCGCCAACCGGGCCGCCGGCGCGATCCCGTTCCCCGGCCATTCGACGCCGTGAGATGACGGGTCGCTAGCCTATCGTCGCATCACAACCTGTCGAAGCGGCGGTAGCCGATCGCCTCAGCGACATGGATCGAGGCGATCGCGTCGCTGGCCGCGAGATCCGCGATCGTGCGCGCGACCTTGAGGATCCGGTGATAGGCGCGCGCCGACAGCGACAGCCGAGC
>JAAFGU010000107.1 GCA_010365205.1 Aromatoleum sp.
CCGGGATGCGGCGGCTTGCGCGACCGCGCCGCCGGCAACGCCGGACGTTGCCGTTCGCCGCGCTTGACCCGCATCGCCTCGGCCCGCGTCAGCACGGTCATCCGCCGGGGCTCACGCACGCGGCTCGCGCTTGAACATCCGGATGCCGTTGACCATCGTTCCGATCACCGACCCGCCGCTCATGATGTCCTCGCGGAACACCATGTAGATGTGGATGAACGCGAACAGCACCATGTACCACATGGCCAGATGGTGCAGCGTGCGCACCATCTGGGGGTCGCCGAACAGGACGAACACCCAGCCGAACCACATCATCCAGTACGTGCCCCAGCCCCACTGCTCGGCGAACAACGCCAATCCGGTCACGCAAAGGAAGAGCGCGCCCAGCGTGAACATGAAGAACATCGACGCCTGTGCGATCGGGTCGTGCCCGACCCACAGCTGCGACTCGCGCTTCAGGAACAGGGAGTACAGGCCTTGGTCCTTCAGTGCCTTCCACCACTCGCCGCTCCAGAGCGGAACGTAGAAGATGCTGCGCGCGTGGTGATTGCCCATGACCGCCCAGTAGATTCGGACGAGGAACGCGACGACGAGGATCACCCCCGCGCTCTCGTGGACCATCCGGATCCAACCGAACAGAAAGTGGTCGTAGGCTTCGCCGCCGATCGCCGGCGGCGGGCTGCCGATGAAATACCCGGTCACGCCCAGGGCGATGATGCAGAGCATCGTCACCCAATGCCACAGACGGACGGGCGCCTCGTACACATAGACGTCTTCCAGAGGGCCGCTGATGACCCGGCCGGAGACAGGCTCGACTCGCATGAAACCTCCTTGGCCCTACCGCACCTTGACCGACACGAGTTCCTCGCCCTCCGGGCTCATCACGTGCGTGGCGCATGCGAGGCACGGGTCGAAACTGTGGATCGTTCGCAGGATCTCGAGCGGCTGCGCCGGGTTGACCATCGGCGTGTTCATGAGCGCAGCCTCGTAGGCGCCGATCTGGTTCCTGGCGTCACGCGGCCCGGCATTCCACGTCGTGGGCACGACGCACTGGTAGCTTTCGATCTTGGTGTTCTTGATTTTCACCCAGTGCGCCAGCGCGCCGCGCGGGGCTTCGCAGGGCGCCACGCCCTTCGCCTCGGTTGGCCACGTCGACGGCTCCCACTTCTCGACGTTGGCCGTCGCGAAGTCGCCGGCCTTGAGGTTGGCCATCAGCTGGTTGAAGAAGTACTTCATCTTGTGCGCGGACCACGACGCCTCGAGTCCGCGGGCGGCGGTGCGGCCGAGCGTGCTGAACAGCGCGGTGACCGGAACGTCGAGCGTCTTGAGCACCATGTTGACCTGCTCGGTAATCTCCTTGTTGCCGCGCGCGAAGGCGACGATGTACCGGGCGAGCGGGCCCACTTCGACCGGGTTGCCCTTCCAGCGCGGCGACTTGACCCACGAGTACTTCGCGCTCTCGTCGAGGTTCTCGATGTTGGTCCTGGTGCCCTTCGTCTTTGCGCCGAGGACGAAGTTCGGGTCGGTCACGCCGTCGAACGGATGCAGGCCCTTGGTCTCGTCACCCTGCTTGTACCAGGAGTGGGTGACCCACTCCTGCACCTGATCCGCGGCCTTGAGGTCGACGTCGTGGACCTTCTTTAGATCCCCGCCGAGGATCACCCCGGACGGGAGCAGCATGCTGTTGTTCGAGTAGTCGTTGGCGATGTCCGGAAACTCCCCGTACGACATCACGTTCTGGCCGGAAAGCCCGCCGCCGATCTTCGCCCAGTCCTTGTAGAACGAGGCGATCGCCAGCAGGTCCGGAATGTAGACCTGGTCGATGAACTCGATCGTCCGGTTGATGATGTCGCCGATCATGTTGAGCTGCGACATGTTGATCGCGCCGACCGCGCCGGCGCCGTCGACGTTGATCGAGCACGGCACGCCGCCCACCAGCCAGTTCGGGTGCGGGTTCTTGCCGCCGAAGATCGTCTGGATCTTGACGATATCCTTCTGGAAGTCGAGCGCTTCGAGGTAGTGCGTCGTCGCCATCAGGTTCGCTTCCGGCGGCAGCTTGTACGCCTTGCTGCCCCAGTAGCCGTTGGCGAAGATGCCGAGCTGGCCGCTCCCGACGAACTTCTTCAGCCGGTTCTGCACCTCGCGGAAGTATCCGGGCGAGCTGTTCGGCCACGGCGAAATGCTCTGCGCGAGCTCCGAGGTCTTCTTCGGGTCGGCCGAAAGCGCCGAGACGACGTCCACCCAGTCGAGCGCGTGCAGGTGATAGAAGTGCACGAGGTGGTCCTGCGCGTACAGCGTGGAGTGCATCAGGTTGCGGATGACGTTCGCCTGCTTCGGGATCAGAATCCCGAGCGCATCCTCGACCGCGCGCACCGACGCGAGCGCGTGCACGCCGGTGCACACGCCGCAGATCCGCTCGACGAACGCCCACGCGTCGCGCGGGTCGCGGCCCTTGAGGATGACCTCGAGGCCGCGCCACATCGTTCCGGTGGACACCGCGTTGCGGATCACGTTGTCCTTGTCGACGTTGACCTCGATCCGCAGATGACCTTCGATGCGGGTGATGGGGTCGACGACGATGCGTTTGCCGCTGTCGTCAAGCGTGTAGCCCTGGGTTTGAATGGTCGCCATGATTACTTCTCCACCTCGCTCACCTGGTCATTGCGCGTTTTGCTTCGCGCCTGCTTGATCGCGCTCACCGCGGCATGCGCGGCCACGGCCGCGCCTGCGGCCGCCAGCACCGTCAGTCCGATCTTGTCGGCGGTACCTTCCACGCCGGCGAGGCCCGGGACCGTGAGCGTCGTCAGGTGGTCGTAGAACGAACCCTTGTCCCAGAAGGCGTCTTCGGAGCAGCCGATGCAGCCGTGCCCGGACTGGATCGGGAACGACGTGCCCTCGTTCCAGCGCACCGTCGAGCACGCGTTGTACGTGACCGGGCCCTTGCAGCCGACCTTGTACAGGCAGAAGCCCTGCCTCGCGCCGGCATCGTCGAATTTCTCGACGAACTGTCCCGCATCGAAGTGCGGCCGGCGGTAGCACTTGTCGTGGACGCGCTGGCTGTAGAACATCTTCGGACGCCCCTGCGCATCGAGGTCCGGCAGCCGATCGAAGGTCAGGATGTACGTCAACACACCGGTCATGACCTCGGCGATGGGCGGGCAGCCCGGCACCTTGATGACCGGCTTGTCGGTGATCACCTTGTGCACGGGGGTGGCCTGCGTCGGGTTCGGCTTCGCGGCCTGGATGCAGCCCCACGACGCGCACGAGCCCCACGACACGATGGCTTTCGCGTCCTTCGCATATTCGCGCAGCACCTCGACGAAGGGACGACCGTAGTAGATGCAGTACATGCCGTCCTCGGCGAGCGGTGGATTGCCTTCGACGGCGAGGATGTAGTTGCCCTTGTGCTTCGCGATCGTCTCGAGCGCGTTCTCGCGCAGTTGCTGCCCCGCCGCCGCCGAGAGCGTCATGTGGTAGTCGAGCGAGAGCATGCTCAGCACGACGTCCTTCGCCAGCGGGTGCGCCGAGCGGATGAACGACTCGCTGCAGCAGGTGCACTCGAGGCCCTCGAGCCAGATCACCGGTGTGCGCGGCTTCGTCTGCATCGCCTGCGCGATCTGCTGCGCGCCGGCGTCGCCCAGCCCGAGCGAGGCCGCGGTCAGGCTGCAGAACTTGAGAAAGCTCCGGCGCGAAATGCCCCGCCGGCGCATCAGCTCATAGTACGTGTCATTCATTTGGAGACCCCTCCGCGGAGACGACCGGCGCCTTTCTGCGATGGCACTTCGGCGGCGGCAATTTGGATGTGACCGGAGTATTTAGAACCTGCGCGTTACCGGCGCTATTGACGTGGATCAACAGACGCCGGAAGCGTCACGGACGACGTCATTTCGAGCCGAAGTGTTACGGGTGGCGTAACACTGAACATCAGCTCCTGGGTCCGATGACCCGCGGATCCCAATGCTCGCCAAGTTGGCAATCGAAATCGGCGCGCGAAAACGGCGTCAACGCGTTGTTCGGGCACAAGGTGATTTCGCCCAGCGTGGCCTGACCTGACGGCGGCAGATAGAAATCCACGCGGGCGAATGAGAAGCGTTGACCAATCGCCTCGGCGGCGACGAGCATCGCGTCGTAGGCCGCTGGTTTCGGTACCGGCTCGGCTTGCGGCAGCGAGGGGTGCTTCAACGGCAGGCACTCGAAGTTGCGTCCGTAGAACCCCAGGCGATGATTGGTTGCGCGCTCCTGGCAGACGACCGCCAGGTGCACGCGACCATTGAGGACCCAGAACTTCCAGTCCGGCACATCCGATTCCATTACCCCGAGATGCGCTTCGAGCAATAGCCGCCTCTCGAACACCGCGTACCACCACTCACCCCAGGACAGACCGTAGTCCTCGGTCAGCCATGTCGATGCCGTTGTTTGTGCGGTTGCGCGGGCTTCCTCGGAAAGTGGGTATCGGATCTCGAGATTGAAGCCGCAGCCGTGATTCGCCTTCTGGAAATACACACCGGGCGGCACCTCATCGTTCGCCGGGAGCAGCGGTTCCGTCGATGTCCACACGCGGTCAGGGGATGCGATCCGGCCGCGATGGTCGGGCGGCAGATAGCTCGCGGTTGCAAGCTTGTCGCCCGCCGAGGGCATCGGCATCGGCGTAAAGAACTTCGACCACAGGAGCTTCTCGTTCATGCTTGCCGGGCGGACGAGATTGGGCAGTCGCCTGTGGGATCGCACATACATTCCAATCGCACACGCGACCACGCGGACCAGACTTTGCGCGCGATAGACATCAATGCCTCGCATTGTCCCCGGGAGCGGCGGAATGACGAACGGTGTGTCGGGCAGCGCGAGAATCGACGCGAGCTGACTGGCGGCGACATTCAGATACTTGTCGGAGTTCTCCCTGTCCGGTACCGGTTGCCTTTGACCCTCGACCATAGTGCTGTTGGACCTGCGGATAGGCATTTCAATCAGTAAAGATGCACGATCACGACGGTTCTGTCGTCCGTGCGCATCCGGGCCGTGCTGCCCTTCACTGACGGATAGCGGCCGATCTTCTCCGGGTCGATGCGCTCCACCTCGGCGAAGCTCGCCTCCCACTCGGCCAGCGCAGGTGTCGCGGCCGGCTCGAAATAGCCGTCGGTGAAAAGCTCGATCGAGCGGATCGTCGCGCGCGGCCGATCGATCACCCGCACCAGCGACTGCGGAATCTCGAAACCATCGAGGACCGCATAGCTCAAGGGGCTTATCGTGTTGTTCTGGAAGTGTGCCTGCCCGTCGATGCCGGTGTCGAGCACACGCCGGACATCGGCCTCGGGAATCGCCGGAAGATGCGCGCCGCACCACGCGAGGCAGCGCTCATGCAGCAGCCGGCGCTTCGCCTCGTCCAGCCAGGGCTTCGTTTCGGGATGAAGCCGGGCCGCGCCGTGGAATGCGCAAGCGCGGCCGACGCGCCTGCAGTCTTCGGCATCGCCGCCGGCGTCGGCTACGAGCCGATGGGCCTCCACGCGCAGGCTCGCTGTCGCGAGGTCAAGAACGGTGTCGTTGAGGAAGATTTCGGCGCCGTTGATCCGCAATCCGCTGTCGCCGATCAGCACGAAGCGAATGGCTTCGCCCAGATCAACCGCCAGCGTCAGCGTCGCGCCGAAGCGCCGCGCGGGATCGTTGCGCGCAATCTCGAGCATGCCGTACCGGACGTACGCAGCCTGGAACGCGGCGGATACATGTTCGATCAGCCGTTCCGGGCGCAGCTCGCGCGCCGCCGGGTCGAGCAGGATCTCCGCCACGGCCTTCGACGCGATCTGGCTCGCGAGCCTGCCGGCGCGCAGCCCGTCGTAGAGCGTGCCTCCGATGTCGGTGACGCCGTCGAGGACGGCGTAGCCCCTTCCGGGCAACACCAGGAACTGGTCCTCGTTCGCCTCGGGGGCATCGAGGTTCTTGCCCTCGCTGAACGCCTCGATCTTCATGCGATGCTCGGTGTTTTCCGGACGCTTTGGGGGTTCAACGGCGGGCGCAGGGCAAAGGCTACAATATCCTAGGCGAACCATATAGTATTCATGCCGAGCGCCGCGACTGCGAGCGCGGTGTGTCTTGCATTGGGGGGAACCGATGAAGATCCGGCAAATTTCGATCCTCGCGCTCGGCGTACTGCTGGGTGCCTGCCTGAGCGTCCCGGCCGCGGCGCAGCAACGCGTCAGCATCTACACCGCCCACACCGCGAATATAGTCGATCGGCTGATCCCGGAATTCGAAAAAGCCACCGGCATCAAGGCTGACGTGGTGAAAGCGGGATCGGGCGACATCATCAACCGCGCGCGCGCCGAGGCCGCCAATCCCAAGTGCGACGTGATCTGGAGCATCGGGGCCGAGCTGCTCGAAGCCAATACCGAGCTGCTAGAGCCGTATCAGCCCAAGGAGTCCGCGATGATCGCCGACGCGTTCAAAAGCGGCAGCGCGTGGATTCCCTATACCGGCATTCTCAACGTCTTCGTCGTCAACACGAAAAAGCTGAAGCCCGAGGAGTATCCGAGGACCTGGGCCGATCTGGCGCAGCCGCGTTTCAAGAACCTGGTTTCCATGGCCGACGCCGAGAAGTCGGGCTCGTCCTATATGCAGCTCAACACCTTCCTGACGATCTATGGCGACAAGACGGCCGGCTGGGACAAATTCAAGGGCGTGTTCGACAACCTCGCCATCTCCACCAGCTCGGGCGCGGTGCCGCGCTTCGTCAACGACGGCGAGGCGGTGGTCGGCATCACGCTCGAGGACAACGCCTGGCTCTATCTGAAGGGCGGAGGACCGGTCGCCATCATTTATCCCGAAGACGGCACCTCGGCCATCGCCGACGGCATGGCGCTGTGCAAGCGCGCGCCGAACCCGGCGGCGGGCAGGGCGTTCATCGACTGGGCGTTGAGCGCACCCGTGCAGGACATGGTCGTGCAGGAACTCGGCCGCCGGCCGATCCGCAAGGACGCGAAGCCGATGGCGGCGTTGAAGCCGATGGGCGAGATCAAGCTGGTCAAGTACGACATCCAGAACGCAGCCAACAAGCGTCAGGAATATATCGACAAGTGGCGCGCCCTGATGCTCGCCCGCTGAACGCGCGCGCAATCCCCCACTACCACCGGCGGCGCCCGCAACAGCGCCGCCGGTTCGCTTTGCCCCCGCGCGGTTAGCCGCGATATCTCATGGCCCGGGTCGAACTGCGGCATATCAGCAAGAGCTACCCGGGCGTGAAGGCGCTCGACGATGTCGACCTCGCGATCGAGTCGGGTGAGTTCTTCACGCTGTTGGGGCCGTCGGGCTGCGGCAAGACCACGCTGCTGCGCACGGTAGCGGGATTCATCCGCCAGGACAGCGGCGAAGTTGTGGTGGCCGGCGAGCGCATCGACGCGATGCCTGCTTATCGCCGCAACATCGGCCTGGTGTTCCAGGACTACGCGATTTTTCCGCACATGACCGTGGGCGACAACGTCGCCTTTGGTCTGAAGAATCGTCACCGCCCGCGCCAGGAGATCACCGAGCGCGTGGCCCGCGCGCTGGATCTCGTCCGCCTCGGCGGTCATGCTGCACGCCTGCCGCACCAGATGTCGGGCGGCCAGCAGCAACGCGTGGGTTTGGCGCGCGCCGTGGTCATCGAACCGCAGATTCTGCTGATGGACGAGCCGCTGTCGAATCTGGATGCGAAATTGCGCATCGAGCTGCGCGACGACATCCGCGATTTGCAGCATTCGCTCGGCATCACGACGATCTACGTCACGCACGACCAGGAAGAAGCGCTGGTCATTTCCGACCGCATCTGCGTCATGCAGGGCGGCCGCGTGCATCAGGTGGGCACGCCGTGGCAGGTTTATGCGCAACCGGCGACGCTTTTCGTCGCGGCTTTCGTCGGCGCCATGAACGTAATCGCGGACCTGCCGGTCGGCGCCGGCGGGACGCTGTCGCTCGGTGCCGCAGCGCGAGCAGT
>JAAFGU010000108.1 GCA_010365205.1 Aromatoleum sp.
CGCGGCGGCTTCGCCCGCCGCGCGGGCCGGTGCAGCGCAGGTCCGGTAATGGCTAAACTTCGGGTTGGGGCCTATGCTCGGACGGACGCCGGATGGCACGGCTCGGGCGACAGTTATTCGATTTGAGGGGGAGCCTCCATGAAGCGGCAGCGCGCGGACCTGGCCGACGTCGCGAATCGGCAGACACCTGCGCCGGAGACGCGATTCGGCATCGCGCCCGGCACACCCCCGACCGGATTCGGACGCGTCATCGACGGCGGGACCGCGAAACTGATCGAACCCGGACTCGTCCCGCATCGGCCCATCACGAGGGCAAGGGCGTGGTGACCCGTCGGCAATGGCTGACGCGCCTATGCGTCGCTGCCGCGACGCGACCGTTCGCGGTCCGCGCGCAGCAACCTCTCAAGGTCGCGCACGTCGGCTACCTGTCCGCAGGAACCCCGGCGACAGCCGGTGCGTTTCTCGCCGCGCTCAAAGACGGTTTGCGCGACCTGGGTTATGTCGACGGCAGGAACATCGTCATCGACGTGCGTTGGGCGGGGGATTCAGCGGGCAACTTCCCGCAGCTCGCGGCGACGCTGGTAAGGGAACGCCCCAGCGCGATCATCGGCACCTGCATTCCGTCCACCCGCGCGGCCAAGAATGCCACGACGGATATTCCCGTCGTCATGTCCGTCGATGGCGACCCGGTTGCGTCGGGCCTGGTGGCGAGTCTCGCGCGGCCAGGGGGGAACGTCACGGGCACGTCGACGCTGTTCGAAGAACTGATCCCGAAATGGCTCGAGCTCCTGCATGCCGCGGTGCCCGGCGCCCGCGACATCGCGATCCTCAGCAACCCGACCAACGTCGCCGATCCGTTCTTCACGGCGCGCTTCGAGGACGCCGCCAGCCGCATCGGCGTGAAGGCGCTGCGCATCGAAGCCAGCACGCCGTCCGAGCTCCCGGACGCGTTCGCCGCGATGAAAAGTCAGGGCGCGGGCGCGCTGGTCGTGATGACCGAGGCCTTCTTCGCGAGCCAGGTCCCGCAGATCGTATCGCTTGCAGGCCGTGACCGGATGCCAGCGATCTACGGGTACCGCGAGTTTTCCGAGGCAGGCGGACTGATGAGTTACGGCTTGAGCTACCGGGAGTATTTCAAGCGCGTCGCGCGCTATCTCGACGCCGTGTTGAAGGGCGTCCGGCCGGCGGATCTGCCGGTGGAGCAGCCAACCAAGATCGAGCTGGTGATCAACCTTGCCACGGCACGGAAGCTCGGGATCAACGTGCCGTTGCCACTGCTGGTGCGCGCGGATCGGGTGATCGAATGAGTGCTGCGGGCCCCGGCGACGCACTCTGCGCAGCGCCGCCCGTCCACGCGCCGATCGCTGCGGTTGCGCGCGGGCACCGTGATCGGGTAGGGTGCGGCGACGTGGATGCGCTCTGCGGCAGTGGCCGTCGTGCCGACCGCACGCCCAGCTCGACAGTGCTCGCCTCCTTCAATCGATGACTGCCCGCCTGCCCGACGACCGGCCGGTCGATGAAACCCTCGGCGCCCGTGGCGCCCATCGCGGCCGGCTGTTCCGCAAGTACCTGCTGCTCATCCTCTCGCTGGTGACGATGGCGCTGCTGGCATCCGGCGCGATCAGCGTCTACTTTTCGTATCAGGAGAACAAGTCGGCGCTCGCGAGCCTGCAGCATGAAAAAGCGATCGCCGCCGCCTCGCGGATCGAGCAGTACATCGGGCAGATATCGCAGCAGCTGGCGTACGCCGCGTTGCCCCAGCTCGACGCGAGCGATGTCGAGTTGCGCCGCATCGAATTCCTGAAGCTGTTGCGCCAGGCGCCCGAGGTTACCGACATCGCGCAGCTCGATCCCGCAGGGCGCGAGCAGATCGCGGTCTCCCGCCTGGGGATGGACGTCGCGGGATCGGGCAAAGACCGATCACCGGAGCCGGCGTTTCGCAACGCCAAGCGCGGGCAGCCGTGGTTCGGGCCGGTCTACTTCCGCAAGGAAACCGAACCCTACATGACGATCGCCATCCGCTCGGGCAGCGATGCGGGTCCGGTCACCATCGCCGACGTGAACTTGAAGTTCATTTGGGACATCGTTTCCCGGATCAAGATCGGCGACAAGGGCAAGGCCTACGTGGTCGACGGCAATGGTTTCCTCGTCGCGGACCCGGATATCGGACTGGTGCTGCGCAAGACCAACCTCGGCAGCCTCGCCCACGTCAAGGCCGCGATCGCCGGCGCACGCTCCGACGAGCTGGCCATGCTCTCGACGGATCTCGCAGGCACGCAGGTGCTGACGTCAGTGGCGTCGATCGATCCGCTGCGCTGGGACGTGTTCGTCGAGCAGCCGGTGTCGGAGGTGTACGCAAGGCTGAACGCGTCGATCGTGCGCACGGGGCTGCTGCTGCTGGCGGGTCTGGTGATCTCGGCTCTGGGCGCGCTCGCGCTCGCGCGCGGCATGGTGCGCCCGATCCGCACGCTGGAAGAAGGCGCGCAGCGCATCGGCGCCGGCGAGCTGGACCAGAAAATCGAGATCCACACCGGCGACGAGCTGGAGGCGCTCGCCGACCGGTTCAACCGCATGTCGGCACAATTGCGCGAATCGTATGCGGGCCTGGAGCGCAAGGTCGACGAGCGTACCAGCGCGCTCAAGAATTCGCTCGACCAGCAGACGGCGATCAGCGAAATTCTGCGCGTGATATCGGCTTCGCCGACCGACGTGCAGCCGGTACTGGAGGCTGTCGCCGAAAGAGCGGCTCACCTGTGCGATGCGCCATTCGCACGAATACTGCTCGTCGAAGGCGAACAGCTCGTCCCGGCTGCTGACTACTCGATGGACAAAGAGGGCGGCCCGCCGGTTCCGGTGAATCCGGTACCACTGAAGCGAACTTCCGTCACCGGTCGTGCGGCGCTGGATCGCAAGACCATACACCTCGCCGATATCACGCCCTTGCTCGACGCCGAATATCCCGATTCGCGGCAAAACGCGCAAGTCACCGGGTTCCACGCGGCGCTGGCGGTCCCGCTGATGCGCGAGGCTGGCGCGTATGGCGCCATCTTCATGTATCGTTTAGAACCACGGCCGTTCGCGCCCGACCAGATCGCGCTCATCGAGACATTCGCGCGGCAGGCGGCGATCGCCATCGACAACGTTCGGTTGTTCAACGAGACGAAGGAAGCGCTCGAACAGCAGACCGCGACGGCGGAAATTCTGCGCGTGATCAGCGGCTCGATCACCGATACGCAGCCGGTGTTCGACGCCATTGTGCGCAGTTGCCAGCAACTCTTCGGCGGTCGGGCGGTTTCGCTCGTGCTTCCCAAAGCCACGATGCTCGAATCCGTGGCGTTCGCGAGCGACGGCATGGACAAGGGCGCGGGTGGATTTCTCACTCCCTGGCCACTCGATCGGGGTAGCGGTTCCGGAGCATGCATCCTCGACTCGTGCGTGATCGCGGTGGCCGACACCGTCGAAGGCGCAAAGAGTTTCCCGCGCATGCACGACCTCGCCGTCGCGTTGGGCTACCGCTCAGCGCTGTTCGTGCCCTTGCTGCGCGACGGCAAGGCGATCGGCTGCATCGCAATTCTTCGCGCGCCGACCGGCGGGTTCGGTCCCAAGGAGATCCCGCTCGCCCAAACGTTCGCCGACCAAGCGGTGATCGCGATCGAGAACGTGCGGCTTTTCAACGAGACAAAGGAGGCGCTCGAGCAGCAGACCGCGATCAGCGAAATCCTGCGCGCGATCTCCGGCTCGCCGGGCGACGTGCAGCCGGTGCTCGACGCGATCGCCGAGCGCGCCACGCGGCTTTGCGACGCGTCGGGCGCGTCGATCTATCTGACCGACGGCGACAACCTGCGCCACGTGGTGTCGAAGGGCTCGCTACCGGACCAGTTCGGCAATATCGAACAGCTCCCGATCAACCGCCAGTCGACATCGGGCCGCGCCGTGCTCGATCGGGCGACGATCCAGGTGCCCGACATGCTCGCGGAGGCGGCGCAGTACCCGCTCAGCCACCAGCTCGCGCAGCGTTTCGGCCATCGGACCGTCGTGGTCACGCCGCTCTATCGCGAGGGGCAGCCGTTCGGGACGATCCTGCTGCGCCGGCAGGACGTGCGGCCGTTCACGGAACGCGAAGTGGCGCTGTTGCTGACGTTCGGCGACCAGGCGGCGATCGCGCTCGAGAACGTGCGCCTGTTCAACGAAACGAAGGAAGCGCTCGACCAGCAGCGGGCGTCGGGCGAAGTCCTGGCCGCGATCAGCAGCTCGATCGCGGACACCACGCCGGTGTTCGACAAGATCCTCGTGAGCTGCGAGCGCCTGTTCGCCGGCAAACTGGTCGGGATCAATCTGGTCGGCGAAGACGGACTGGTGCGGATTGGTGCGTACCACGGTCCCGGCCGCGAGGAGCTCGAGAAGATCTTTCCCGCGCCGTTGAACGAGGAGACCGGGTCGGGTGCGGCGATCGTCCGGCGTGGCATCCTGCAGTTCCCTGATGTCGAAAACGGCGAAGGCGTTCCGCCGGGAACCCGTCGCGGCTGCAAGGGAATCGGCATCAGCGCCGTGGTCTTCGCCCCGATGATGTGGGAGGGCCAGGGCATCGGCGCGATCTTCGTCGGGCGGGACTACGTCGGCCCCTTCTCCGAGAAGGACATTGCGCTCTTGCGGACCTTCGCCGACCAGGCGGTGATCGCGATCCAGAACGCGCGGCTGTTCCGCGAGATCCAGGACAAAAGCCGGCAGCTCGAAATCGCGAACAAGCACAAGTCCGAGTTCCTCGCCAACATGTCGCACGAACTGCGGACGCCGCTCAATGCCATCATCGGATTTTCCGAGGTGCTGCTCGAGCGGCTGTTCGGGGAGCTCAATGAAAAGCAGGACGACTACCTCAAGGACATCCACTCGTCGGGCCGGCACTTGCTCGCGCTGATCAACGACATACTCGATCTGTCGAAAGTGGAGGCCGGCAGGATGGAGCTCGAAATCTCGCGCTTCGACGTGCCGGATGCGCTGTCCAACGCGATGACGCTGGTGAGGGAGCGCGCGCAGCGACACAACGTCGGTCTGGCGCTCGACGTCGATGCGACGCTCGGAGAGGTCTCGGCCGACGAGCGAAAGTTCAAGCAGATCGTACTCAACCTGCTGTCGAATGCCGTCAAGTTCACGCCCGATGGCGGCCGCATCGACGTGAGCGCGCGGCGAACCCCCGACGAGCTGATTGTCGCGGTCCACGACACCGGGATCGGGATCGCGACGGAGGATCAGCAAGCCGTGTTCGAGGAGTTCCGGCAAGTGGGTCGCAACTACACCAACAAGCAGGAAGGCACCGGACTCGGGTTAGCGTTGACGCGGCGCTTTGTCGAGTTGCACGGGGGCAGGATCTGGCTCGAAAGCGAGCCGAACAAGGGCTCCACATTCACCTTCACCATACCGGGCAAGCCATGAGCCTGATCCTGATCGTCGAAGACAACGAAAAGAACCTGAAGCTCGTCCGCGACGTGCTGCAGGTGAAGGGCTACGCGACAGTGGAGGCCGGGACTGGCGAGGAGGGCATCCGGCTTGCGGCCGAGCGGAAGCCCGACCTCGTCCTGATGGACATCCAGCTTCCCGGGATGAACGGCATCCAGGCGCTGGGCGTGCTGCGCGCCGATCCGGAAACGGCGTCGATCCCGGTAATCGCGGTGACCGCCTCGGTGATGCAACAGGATCGCAAGCACATCACCGAGGCGGGCTTCGATGCTTATATCGGCAAGCCGCTCAATCTCAAGGAATTTCTGGAAACAGTGCGCAAGGTGCTGGAGGCCCGGCGCCCATGAGCGCGCCGGCGAAGGTGCTCGTCGTTGACGACACTCCTCACAACGTGAAGTTGCTGGCCGATCTGCTCGCGGTGAAGGGCTATGTGGTGGCCACCGCCGTCGACGGCGCGCAGGCGCTCGCCAGCGTCGCCTCGGACAAGCCGGACTTGATCCTGCTCGACATCATGATGCCCGGGCTGTCCGGCTACGACGTATGCCGCCGCCTCCGCGCCGATGCGGAAACGGCCCTGCTGCCTATCGTGCTCGTCACGTCACTCGATCCCAACCAGGAGCGGATCAAGGGGATCGAGGCGGGCGCCGACGACTTTCTGTCCAAACCGATCAACCAGCCCGAACTCTTCGCCCGCGTGCGCTCGCTGCTGCGCGTGAAGTCGCTGCAGGACGAAGTGCGGCGGCAGGCGGATGCGCTGAAGGAATGGAACACGAAACTGGAGGAGCGCGTCGCCGACCAGGTGACGCAACTCGCGCGCCTTGGACAGCTCAAGCGGTTTTTTTCCCCGCAAATCGCAGACGCCATCATCGCGGCAGGCGAAAGCTCGATCCTGGCGCCGCACCGCCGGGAGATCTGCTACGTCTTCACCGATCTGCGCGGATTCACGGCCTTCACCGATGCGGTCGAACCCGAAGAGGTCCAGGCAGTGCTGCACGACTACCACGCTACGATGGGCGAGGTCATCACAGGGCACGAAGGGACGGTCGATCGCTTCGCCGGCGACGGCATCCTGATCTTCTTCAACGATCCGTTTCCGGTCACCGAGCCCGGCAAACGCGCCGCAACGATGGCGCTGGCGATGCAGGCGCGCTTCGCGCCGATGCGCGCGCGATGGACGAAGCTCGGGCACGATCTCGACCTTGGCATCGGCATCGCGCAGGGATTCGCGACGCTTGGCGCCTTCGGATTCGAGGGCCGCTGGGACTACTCAGCCATCGGCGGCGTCGTCAATCTGGCGGCGCGGCTGTGCAGCGAAGCGCGTGGCGGCCAGGTCCTGATCGACCGACGGACGCGCGCGGGTCTGGGCGACGGCGCCGAAGTAAAGCCCGTCGGGCCGCTGACGCTCAAGGGATACGCGCAACCGGTTACGGCGTTCGAGCTCATGCGATTGGGCGACGGATCCAGCGCGTGACCCACGACGCGACGCGCGACGGCGGCGCGAGCGCAATTTCTTAAAGCGAGGAATGCGGGTCGGCTAGAATCGGGCCTTGTCATCGCATGCCGCCCGGCAATCGCGCCGAGCGCCCACGTGGACCATTCTGATGAACACCAATGCCCTTGCCACCGCCATCGCGCGCCAGTGGGATGCCGAGATCGTCCCGCGACTCGTCGAGTACATCCGCATTCCGGCAAAATCGCCGCACTTCGACCCGAAGTGGGCGACCAACGGCTACATCGACGGCGTCATCCGCCTGGCCGAGGCGTGGGCGAAGGCGCAGTCGCTGCGCGGCCTCAAGGTCGAGATCGTTCGCTTGAAGGGCCGTACGCCGGTCCTCTTCTTCGACGTCCCGGCGACCGACAATTCGGCGGGCAGGCATTCGGTGCTGCTCTACGGGCATCTCGACAAACAACCCGAGATGTCGGGCTGGCGCAGGGGTCTGGGGCCATGGGAGCCCGTGATCGAGGACGGAAAACTCTATGGCCGCGGCGGTGCCGACGACGGCTATGCGGTGTTCGCGTCGCTGGCAGCGATCGGCGCGCTGCAGACGCAGGGAATCGCGCACGCGCGCTGCGTTGGTCTCATTGAAACCTGCGAGGAATCCGGCAGCTACGATCTGCCGGCCTACCTGGAGGTGCTTGCGCCGAAGATGGGACGCGTCGATTTCGTCGTCGGCCTCGATTCGGGATGCGGCGACTACGAGCGGCTTTGGGCGACGACGTCGCTGCGCGGCCTTGCCGGCGGCACGCTGACGGTCGACGTGCTCACCGAAGGCGTGCACTCCGGCGACGCGAGCGGCGTCGTGCCCTCGTCATTCCGGATCGCGCGTCACGTACTCGACCGGCTCGAGGACTCCGGATCGGGACGTATCCTGCCGCCGGAATTCCACGCCTCGATTCCCGCGGAACGGACGGAACAGGCGCGCGCGACGGCCGACATTCTCGGCGACATCGTCCTCCACAAGTATCCGTTAGC
>JAAFGU010000493.1 GCA_010365205.1 Aromatoleum sp.
GCTAGCCGGACCGTCGTCGCCTGCGCCAGCCGAGCCCGCCGACCAGCGCGGAAAGTGCCGCCAACGCCCATGGGCCGAGCACCGGCACCGCTGTCGCCAAGCGCTGCGCATTGCCCTCGGTGGCGCCGATGTTCGCCGCTACGCCGACGACCCGCGGGAAGCCGGGTCCCCGCTGTTCGAAATCGAGGTTGTCCGGATTGCTGCCACGGTCGATGGCGGGGCTGCCGTCGAGGAGGAGGTGCGTCCCGACGTTCCGGTCCGCCATCGCCGTCGCCGGCAATGCCGACGTGGACAGGAGGGGGCTTCCTCCCGCGCGGCGATATGCGGAAATGCGATGCCCTCCAGGAAATGCCCGGCGAAGAACTCTTCAACCGTAGCACACCCGACGCGGCCGAAGGAGGCGCGGCGCGCGCCCGGGGCCGCATTCACGCGTGCAAAACGCGGGCGCGGTATTACACCAGCGTCACCCGTCCAGTCGCGAGGTCGTACATCGCGCCGATGACCTGGATCCGCCTTTCGTCGTGGAAGCGCTTGAGGATCGGCGCCGCGGTCTGCAACCGCGACACGTTGAGACGGACATTCTCGACGATCGCGTCGGATAGCAGATCCCTGCCCCTACGGGCGCGCTCGGCGCGCAGGACCGCCGGCTTGATCGCGCGGACGATATCGGGAAGATGCCCGGGCAGCTTGTCCTTGTTGCGCAACGCTTTGATCGCGGCATCGACGGCGCCGCACGACGTATGCCCAAGGACCAGCACCAGCGGGACGCCGAGCACCTGCACCGCATACTCGAAATTCGCGAGCCCGCCGTCGTTGACGAAATTTCCTGCGACGCGGACGGCGAAGATATCGCCGGGCCCTTGGTCGAAGGCAAGTTCCGGCGCCACGCGTGAATCGGCGCAACCCAGGATCGCGGCGATCGGGTGCTGCCGCTGCGCGCGCGCCGCGCGTCCCGCTGAAAAGTCCCGTTCGTTCGGCCGGTTGGCGGCGTAGCGGGCGTTGCCGTCGAGCAGGCGCTTCAGCGCATCGACGGGGCTGATCGCATTTGGGGCGCCGGCATCGGCGGACCCGCGGCGCTGGCCATCGCCGGAAAGAGCGTGGCGAGCGCCGCACCGGGGACGGTCCGCAGGAATGCCCGGCGCGACACGGCCCGGGAGAACTCGGCGGCACAAAGGTGGCACATGAGTCGGGGACCTCTCGGTTCATGTTCCCGATCGAGAGTCGAGACTACGGCCGGTGGTCAATGTGGGCAAGCGTATTTCGCCTCTCCGGGGCCGCTATACAGCGTGCGGCTCGCTTCCGGGCGGGGCCTGCGGATGCCGGGAGCGCGCGCATCGGCGCGGGCCGCGCCGGCGGACTCAAGCATCGAATCCCCCCTGTGCCCGTAACGCGCGCGAATCGGGGCCCGCGATCAGCGCGGCAAATTTGCGCGCGAGTTCGGGGTGACGGGCCCGCGTGCACACGGCGATCGAGTAAACCGTCGCGAGCTCGAACCCCACCGGCAGTGGCCCGACCAGCGTCACACCGGGCGTGTACAGGATTTCGGTGATCTGAGTGCAGCCGATGCATCCGGCGTCCGTCGCCTGCGCAAGCTCGTGCATCGCGGCCGCGCCGTTGGGATACGGACGCAGCCGCGATTCGACATCGGCGTGAATGCCAAGCCGCTTCATCACGTCGACGAAATGGATGCCCGCCGTCGCGCGCTGCGAATCGGGCAGGTAGATCGCAGTCGCGGCGACGAGCGCGAGCGATAGCGCGTCGGCGTCGCCGATCCCGGGCACAGCATCGCCGGCGCGGACCGCGATGCCGGTGCGCACGCGCC
>JAAFGU010000109.1 GCA_010365205.1 Aromatoleum sp.
GGTCATGGCACTCGAGCGGATTCCTTCTCAGATCCGCGCCGAAGGTGGCGTCGCTCGCATGGCCCCGCCGGGAAAGATTCACGAAATCATGGGCGCCGTTTCCATTCCAGTCATGGCCAAGTGTCGTATCGGGCATTTCGCCGAGGCGCAGGTTCTGCAGGAGCTGGGCGTTGATTACATTGACGAATCCGAGGTGCTAACGCCAGCCGACGAGGCTCACCACGTCGATAAACATCCTTTCACTGTGCCTTTTGTCTGCGGCGCCCGCAGTCTCGGCGAGGCGCTCCGCCGCATTGCTGAGGGTGCCGCCCTGATTCGCACCAAAGGGGAGGCTGGCACTGGTGACGTCGTGCACGCGGTCAAGCACATCCGCCAGATCATGCGAGAGATCAAAATGCTGACCATTCTGAACGAGGAGGAGCTCTACGCGAAGGCGAAAGAGTTGGAGGCTCCGTACGAATTGGTGCGACTCGTCGCGCGCGACAAGAGACTGCCAGTGCCCAACTTCTGTGCTGGCGGCATCGCGACCCCCGCCGATGCGGCGTTGGTCATGCAACTTGGCGCCGAGGCAGTGTTCGTTGGCAGCGGCATTTTCATGGCGAATGCCACGGAATTCGCGCCGGACGAGGAAGCCGCGCGCCGCGCGCGCGCCATCGTGTCAGCCACCACGCACTACAACGATCCGAAAATGCTGCTCCAAGTCAGTGAGGACATGCCGAGCGCCATGAAGGGCCTGGCGATTTCGGCGCTCGCCGAGAATCAGATGCTGCAGATGCGCGGCTGGTAGTCCCGATGTGAATCGTGCACGGCGGATTCGAGGTTCATGAGCCCCATCGTTGGTGTCCTCGCACTCCAAGGTGATTTTGACGCCCACCGTCAGCGCCTGGAGGCGCTCGGCGCGTCCGTGGCTCTGGTCAAGAAGACCGATCAGTTAGCGGAGATCGACGCCTTGGTCCTACCGGGCGGGGAATCGACCAGTTTTATGATCCTCCTGGGCGAGCCCGGACTTGAAGCGCTTCGGCGATTCGTGCACACAAAGCCGACGTTCGGCACGTGCGCCGGGGCCATCCTCCTTGCCACCGAAGTCGAACATTCAGACCAGCCAACGCTCGGGGCAATCGATGTTCGAATCCGTCGGAACGCGTACGGCCGGCAGATCGACAGCTCCATTCGAGAGGGCAGTGTGGGTGGCTTTCCGACGGAGATGGTATTCATTCGCGCGCCACAGATCGTCCGAGTGGGTCCTGACGTCCAGATCATCGCGACGCTGGAAGGAGAGCCGGTGGCCGTTCGGCAAGGCAAGGCTATCGCGGCCACCTTCCATCCGGAGCTATGCGACGACACGCGCATGCACCGGATATTTCTTGATATGGTGCGCGGCAGTCAGGCCGCTGACCGTGGTGAGCCTGCGGAGTGAACACTGACAAGAGCGGAACGATTCGGGCCTGCCGCTTGTCAGTGATCATGTGTGGACCAGTAGTTCGTTGTCCGGACCCGGGTCGTAGGCGCACAGCGGATCCGACGCCATGACCGCACCGGTGGCGGCGAAGGCGCGCGATCGCGATCCACCACAGATCTCGCGAAACCCGCAGCGGCCGCGTGCGGCGTTGCCGCAGCCGTACCGCTCGGCGTCAGCGCCACCGTGAGTCCTGCGTTGGCGGCATATCGCACGAGCTCAGCGAGATCGGACCGGCGCATCGGGTCGCCGCCGGTGAGCACGAGCAACGGTGAATCGAGTCCGCACGGCAATGGACGCAGGCGAGCGCGCAGGCGCGCGTCACCTCCCAAATCACCAGGAACGGCGCACGGTCGAAGCCGACCAACGCAAAGTCGGACGGTTTCATGCGCCCAGCATCGCTCCAGTGCCGGCACCCTCCTATGACCACCGTCAGACGGGCGAGAGGTGAGGCCTTATCCCGGGGCGTATGACGGCCGTCATACGGCCGGACTTCACCACGTTTTACAGTGTCGTCATGACCATTTCCGCCGCTCGCTGGAGGGCAGTGACGCCGTGCGACACGATTCACTGCGGACTTGGGCGATCGGCATCAGTGGAGATGATTCGCGTCGTCCTGCTCTTCACGCTGCTGGCCGCGGCCTTTGGCACGGAGCTCCGGGCACAGACGCCGGCGCCACCGCTTCCCTCTGGCTCGGCGGCACAGGTTCAGGAGACGCGGTGGTTCCTGCGCAACTGGACCAGGGTAGAGTCCTGGCACTACTTCGACCCGAATCCCGGCGGCGGCGATCCCGATTACACCGACATCGCGAACCGGCTGCAGCTTGGCGTCGAACATCGCGCACCGCGCTACGACGTGAGCGGCGCGATTCAGTACGTGCAGTTCGGCGGACTTCCGACCGGCGCGACTGGCCCGGGACCGCTCGGCACCGGTGCGCTCTACTTCGATCAGAGCGGCCGGACGGACAGCCATCAGGTCTACCTGCGCTATCTGAACCTCCGGCTCAAGGCTGGTGGCGGCCTCACCGTGCAGGCCGGACGATTTGGGTACACGTCAGGCGCCGAATCGCCCTCGGGTGATCCGAAAATCGAGACCGTCAAGCGCCTTCGATTGGATTCGCGCCTCATCGGCGAATTCGAATGGGCGCTCTACCAGCGCGCATTCGATGGTGTACGGGCCGATTTGGATCGGCCCCGCTGGCACGCGACGGCGAGCGCCGTCCGGCCCACGCAAGGGGGCTTCGAGGATGCCGCCGGCGCCGAGATCACCCGAATCGATCTCGTCACCGGCGCCGTGACGCTCAAGCCTGGATCAGTGCTCCGGCACACGGATTGGCAGCTGTTCGCGAACCGCTACAACGATACCCGCCCGGTTCAGGCGCGGCCCGACAACACGAACACGCCGGCCACCGCCGTCGATGTCCACATCAACACCTTCGGGAGCAGCGTGGCTGGCGTCTATCCGAAAGGCTCCGGTCAGATCGACGTCGTCGGCTGGATCGCCGTACAAACCGGCACGTGGTACGGGCAATCGCATCGCGCATCCGCACAAGCCGGCGAGCTCGGGTACCAGTGGTCGAAGACGGCGTGGCGTCCCTGGCTGCGCGCCGGATTCTTCCGCGCATCGGGCGATGCGGGCCCCGCGGACAACAACCACGGCACGTTCGTCCCGATCATGCCGACCGTCAGGAAGTACTCGCTTTCCACGGTCTACAGCATGATGAATCTCGACGATGTGTTCGTGCATGCGTTCCTCAATCCCAGCCCGAAACTGAACGTGCGCGTCGATCTGCATCGCCTCGCTCTCGTGACCTCCGAGGATCGCTGGTATTCCGGCAGCGGCGCCACGCAGAAGACGGGGACGAACTTCGGGTACGCGGGACGCCGGTCGAATGGCGCCACGTCGCTCGGCACGATGTTCGAGGGCTCAACCGACCGCGCGATCTCGCGACACTGGTCGGTCAATGGGTATGTCGGCGTGATGAAGGGCGGCGACGTGGTACGACGAACGTTCGCCGGCGGCTGGTTGACGTTCGTGTACTTGGAGAGCGTTGTGCAGTTCTGACAGCGAGCTGCCGGAAAACCGGCACCGCGATGATGTGTGCTGCCCGCACGGCGATATGACGGCGGTCATACCGCCCGGGCGTGCGAAAGGATAAAAGTCTCGGTCAGCTTCAGCGGAGGCGTCAATGCGTTGTTGGATTCTTCAGCGGCCGGGTTCCTTCCTCATGGCAGCAACGCTGCTCACAGCCGCCTGCGGCCGTCGGGCGACCGAGAGCACCGCGCCTGGCGTCATCCCGTTCGCGATCGCTCCGACGAAGATTCTGGCGAGCTCGTCCGATCTCCTGGCGCTGGGCACGAAGACGTTCGGCAAAGAATGCGTCGCGTGCCACGGCGCCACCGGCAACGGCGAAGGTGACGCCGCCTACCTGCTGTACCCGCGCCCTCGCGACTTCACGTCCGGGCAGTTCCGCATCATCTCGACCTGGGACGGCGTGCCGACGGACGACGATGT
This sequence comes from Aromatoleum sp., assembly GCA_010365205.1. Lineage (GTDB taxonomy): Bacteria > Pseudomonadota > Gammaproteobacteria > Burkholderiales > Casimicrobiaceae > CAIWHR01. The sequence continues at coordinate 3,972 of JAAFGU010000109.1, forward strand.
GTTTCGCACGATCTCGCGGGGCATGCCCGGGTCGGCGATGCCGTCGTGGGCGCATCTGTCCGAAGAGACCCGCTGGGGGCTCGTCCACTACGTCAAGTCGTTCGCGAAGCGGCCGCTCAAGATCAATGCGAACCACGAGCCGGACAAATTCGGCAGCGGCGGCGCCGGTCTTCTCACGATTCCGCCGGAGCCGCCCGACGACGACGCCGGGCGGGCGCGTGCGCGCGAGTTGTTCGCGAAGGGATGCGCCCCCTGCCACGGAGCGACCGCCAGGGGAGATGGCCCGCAGAAGCAGACCGACTCGAAGGGTTTTCCGACGCGGCCGCGCGACCTGACGCTCGGCGTCTTCAAGGGCAGCCCCGGCCCCGAGCACGTCTATCGCCGCATTGTCGCCGGGCTGCCCGGATCGCCGATGCCGCAAAGCGGCTATCTCCAGGGCAACGACGGCTGGCATCTCACCCACTTCGTGCGGTCGCTCTCGAGCGACGCCCAGCGCGCGAAAGTGGAAATGAAGAAATTCCGGATCGTGGCCACCCGCATCGCGACATTGCCGACGAACCCCGACTCGGGCACCTGGCGCACCGCGTCCCCGATCAACCTCCACATGATGCCGCTCTGGTGGCGCACCGATCGCCCCGAGGAGGTCACGGTGCGGGCGCTGCACGACGGCAAGAGCCTGGCGGTTCTCTTGAAATGGGAGGATGGGTCGCACGACGAGACCGCGATCCGGCCGCAGGACTTCCGCGACGCCGCCGCTGTCGAGTTTGCTCTGACGCCCGACCCGCCGTTCTTCGCGATGGGCCAGCCGGGCGCGCCGGTCAATATCTGGATGTGGAAGTCGGAGCGACAGGCGGATCTGGAACCGGCGTTCCAAGACATCGAGAAACAGTATCCGAACATCGGCATCGATTCGTATCCGAACTCGGCCAAGTCGCCGCTCGAGCAACCGACGCGCAACGCGCTCACGCTCCAATCGAATCCGACGTTTGTCACTGCGTGGGGCGCAGGCAACATCGTGGCCGATCCGACGCGGCGCAGCGCGGCCGAGGACCTGACCGCGCAGGGCTTCGGCACGTTGCGCGCGCATCCGGTGAAGGACCAGGCAGTTGAGGCCAACGGCGTCTACGCGACGGGATCGTACCAGGTGCAGTTCACACGGGCGTTCGCCGGCAGCAGCACCGCGACTCGGCTCGCGCCCGGCGACCGGGTGCCGGTGGCGTTCGCCGTCTGGAACGGGAGCGCGGGCGACCGTGACGGCAAGAAATCCGTGACCATCTGGCAAGAACTGGTGCTGGAGAAGTGACATGAACAACATTGCACGGCGGCAATTCCTGCAATACCTCGGCGCCGGCGCGGCTCTATCGGTCGGCGGGCTCGACGCGGCGTGCGCCCTGCTGCAACCGGTCGATGACGGCAACCCCCTGGCGAGAAAGGTTTCGCGCGAGTGGGAAAAGATTTACCACGACCAGTACCGGTACGACTCGTCGTTCGACTGGGTCTGCTCGCCGAACGACACGCACGCCTGCCGCATTCGCGCCTACGTGAGAAACGGAGTCGTCGTGCGCAGTGGTGCGACGTACGACTACCAGAAGTACGCGGATCTCTACGGCAACCACGCGAGCATCAACTGGAACCCGCGACAGTGCGCCAAGGGCTACACGTTCCACCGCGTGCTGTACGGGCCGTACCGGCTGCGTCATCCCATCGTCCGCAAGGGCTGGAAGGCGTGGGCCGAGGCCGGCTTCCCCGAGCTGACGCCGGAGAACAAGGACAAGTACTACTTCTCACGTCGAGGAGACGACGAGTTCATCCAGATCTCCTGGGAGGATGCGTTCACGAACATCGCCGGCGCGCTCGACGCGATCGCGCGCCGCTACAGTGGCGATGCGGGCACCGCGCGCCTGCTCGCGCAGGGCTACCAGCCGGAGATGGTGAAGGAGACGGGCGGCGCCGGCACGCGCACCTTCAAGATGCGCGGCGGCATGGGGCTGCTCGGCGTGCTCGGCAAGTACGGGATGTACCGGCTCAACAACTCGATGGCGCTGCTCGACGTGAAGATTCGCGGCGTGAAGCCGGAGGACGCCAAGGCCGGCCGCAACTTCTCGAACTACACGTGGCACGGCGACCAGGCGCCGGGCCATCCGTGGGTGCACGGCCTCCAGGCGTCGGACTGCGACTTCAACGATCTCCGGTTCTCGAAGCTGATCATCATGGACGGCAAGAACCTGGTCGAGAACAAGCTGACCGACTCGCACTGGTTCATCGAGACCATGGAGCGCGGCGGCAAGATCGTGGTCATCTCGCCCGAGTACGGCCCGCCGTCGACGAAAGCCGACTACTGGATCCCGATCCGGCCGCAGACCGACGCCGCGCTCTTCCTCGGCATCACGCGGCTGATGATCGACCAGAAGCACTACGACGAAACGTTCGTCAAGCAGTTCACCGACTTCCCGTTGCTCGTGCGCACCGACAACCTGAAGCGCCTTCGCGCCCACGAAGTGTTCGGCGACTACAAGACGACGCTCGCCCCTGACGGCCCGTCGATGAAGATCCAGGGGTTCACGCCCGAGCAGCACGCCAAGCTGGGCGACTACGTCGTGTGGGACACGAAGACCAACGGCCCGCGCGCCATCACGCGGGATGATGTCGGCGAGACGATGACGAAGAAAGGCGTCGATCCGGCGCTCGAGGGACGATTCCAGGTGAAGCTGGCCGACGGGAAGACCGTCGCGTGCGCGACGCTATGGACGCTGTACCAGGTCCACCTGAAAGACTACGACCTCGACACCGTCGCCGACATCACGCGCGCGCCCAGGCCGCTCATCGAGCAGCTCGCCGAGGATCTCGCCACGATCAAACCGGCCGCGATCCACCAGGGCGAAGGGATCAACCACTGGTTCCATGCGACCGAGATGAACCGCGCAGCGTACCTGCCGCTCATGCTGACCGGCAACATCGGTCAGCCCGGCGCCGGGTGCCACACCTGGGCGGGCAACTACAAATCGGCGCTCTTCCAGGGCTCGCCGTGGACCGGCCCGGGCTTCAAGGGCTGGGTCGCCGAGGATCCGTTCCAGTTGACGCTCGACGAGAAAGCGCCCGGCAAGGAGGTGCACGCGCACGCCTACACGAAGGACGAAGAGCCCGCGTACTGGAACCACGGCGACAAGGCGCTCATCGTCAACACGCCGAAGTACGGCCGGAAGAACTTCACGGGCGCCAGCCACATGCCGACGCCCACCAAGGCGTTGATCTTCAGCAACGTGAACTTGATCAACAACGCCAAATGGGCGTACGAGATGATCAAGAACGTCAACCCGAACATCGAGATGATCGTCTCGATCGACATCCAGATGACGGCATCGATCGAGTACGCGGACATCGCCCTGCCCGCCAACTCGTGGCTCGAGTTCGAGGATGTCGAGGTGACGGCGAGCTGTTCGAACCCGTTTCTGCAGGCGTGGAAGGGCGGCATCCCGCCCGTGTTCGACAGCAAGGACGACCTGACGATCCTCGCGGGCATCGCGAAGGCGATGGCCCGGCTCACCGGCGACTCGCGCTTCGTCGACATGTTCAAGTTCGAGAACGAAGGCAAGCGGTCCGTGTATCTCCAGCGGCTGCTCGACACGTGCACGACGACCAGCGGCTACAAGGTGGCGGACCTGATGGCCGGCAAGTACGGGCCGCCGGGAGGCGCGCTGCTGAACTTCCGCACCTATCCGCGCATCCCGTTCTACGAGCAGGTGCACGACAGCGAGCCGTTCCACACCGATACCGGGCGGATGCACGCGTACGCCGACGTCCCCGAGGCGATCGAGTACGGCGAGAACTTCATCGTGCACCGCGAAGGGCCGGAGGCGACCCCTTA
>JAAFGU010000110.1 GCA_010365205.1 Aromatoleum sp.
CCGGCGATGGACCGGCGGCGGTCCGCCGGTCACGACTTGGCGGACGTCTCCTGCTTCACCTCGGCGTCGATCACCTTGCCGGGAATCTGCTGCGCGGCGTCGGAGGCCGCGCTCTTGGCCGCGTCGGCTTCAGTCTCGCTGGTCTTCATGCCTTCCTTGAAGCCCTTCACCGCGCCGCCCAGGTCCTGCCCTATGTTGCGCAGTTTCTTGGTGCCGAAAATCAGCACGACCACGACCAGTACGATCAGCCAATGCCAGATGCTCAGTCCGCCCATTGCGTTCTCCTTCGTTGCGAATACCGCTTCAGCCGCGCGGGATCATCGGTCCGAGTTGGTTGGGGCCGCCGAGAACATGGACGTGAACGTGCATCACGTCCTGCCGCCCGATCCTGCCCGTGTTGACGATCGTCCGGAAACCGTAGGGCGACCCCTGCTCGCGCGCGAGTTTCCCCGCGAGCACCATGATCCGTCCCAGCACGCCGGCATCGTCCGCCGTGGCCTCGGCCAGCGACGCGATGTGGCGTTTCGGGATCAGCATGAAATGCATCGGCGTGATTGGATTGATGTCGTGGAACGCGAGCACGTCGTCGTCCTCGTACACCTTTCTGGCCGGAATCTCGCCCCGGACGATCTTGCAAAAAATGCAGTCCTGCACCATGCGTCTCCGTGGTTCCCGGCGCTAGCGCGATTTCGCGCACCGCGCCATCCGTTCGTCGATCACCCGCTTCAGCGTCTCGGCGTCGTCGCTGCCGATCATCACCGGCCGCTCGCGCACGAACTCGAGCCGCACCGCGGCCCTTCCGGCGACATTGTATAGCCACCCGGACGGAGTCCAATGCAGGCCCCAGCCCCACCAGATCCGGGTCCGGATCAAATCGCAGCGAGCGATGTCGGCAATCCGGACCACCCGGCCGATGACGCCAATGCCGAAGCGGAAACGGACCTCGCGCTCGTCGACCTCGACGGTCAGCTTCCAGAACAGCACAAACGCGGCCCCCAGCACCCCATACAGCGCGATGACCAGCCACCACGCGGCTTTGAGCGTCGAGGGCGACAGCGAAACCAGCACGACGGTCGCGAGCACGAGGCCGGCCGCCGTCCCCGCCGCGATCACCGAACCGAATTGCGTATGCTTGTACGCGGGCGAGTCACCCGGCGCCGTGCCCCCGGTAGGAGGATCGACGGCAAGGCGAGCCGCGCGTGCGGTCGACCGTGCGGGTGACACCCCTGCCTTCATGCATCCACCTCCGCAGGCGGAGGCCAAACCGTTTGGGGCGCCATGATTGCCCCGTCAGCGGCGGGAGGCTTTTTCCGCGATGCCCGAGGTGCCCTCGCGCCGCGCCAGCTCGGCCCGCACGTCGCCGGGTCCCATCCCGTGCCGCGCGAGCAGCACGAGGCAGTGGAACCACAGGTCGGCGATCTCCGCCGCGATGCGCAGTTTATCACCGTCCTTCGCCGCCATGACCGTCTCGGTGGCCTCCTCACCGATCTTCTTCAGGATCGCGTCGTCTCCTTTCGCGAACAGCGCCGCGACGTAGGACGAAGCGGGATCGGCGCCGCGCCGGGAAGCGATGGTCGCCGCCACGCGATCGAGGATGTCGTCATTGCGGGAGTCGGAATCAGCCATGGCCATAGATCGCCTTCGGGTCTTTCAGCACCGGCTCGACGTCCTCCCAGCGCCCGTTTTCGAGCCGGAGGAAAAAGCAGCGCTCGCGCCCGGTGTGGCACGCGATGCCGCCGACCTGCTCGACGATGAGCAGGATTGCGTCGCTGTCGCAATCCAGACGGATCTCGAGCACCTTCTGCACGTGGCCCGATTGCTCGCCCTTGCGCCAGAGCTTGTGCCGCGACCGCGACCAATAGTGCGCCTCGCTGGTCTGGGCGGTGAGCGAGAGCGCCTCGCGGTTCATCCATGCGAGCGTCAGGACCCGGCCGCTGCCGGAATCCTGCGCGATCGCCGGCACGAGGCCGTCGGGCGCCCATTTCACCGCGTCGAGCCATGTGCTCATCGCCTGAGCCTCCTTGGCGGCCTGACCCACCGAAGGCCCTCGCGGCCGCCTCTTTGTACCCCACTGCCGCGGATGCGTCGCGTGTCGGCGGCTGCGCCCGATCCGCCTGGTCGCATCCCCGCAAGCGGGGCGATCGACGAGGCGGAGCAGGGGCCCCGTGCCCGCACGGGGATGCGACCCGAGACGATCGCATGGGGCCGCCAGCGCATTGCGTCGCATATCGCACGACACCCGACGGCGGCCCCTGCTCCTGGGCTCACGTGGCCGCCTCTTTGTGCCCGACTGCCGCGGATTCGTCGCGCGTCGGCGGCTGCGCCCGATTCGCCTCGGTCGCATCCCCGCGTCACTGCGCGCCGCAGGGGCCCTGCTCCTGGGCTCACGTGCGCACCTCGATTCCCGCCGCGCTCATCGCGGCCTTCGCCTGCCCGACGGTGAATTCGCCGTAGTGAAAGATCGACGCTGCCAGCACCGCGTCGGCGCCACCCTTGGTGATGCCTTCGACCAGGTCCTCGAGCGATCCCACGCCGCCGGACGCGATCACCGGGACGTCGACCGCTTCGACGATCGCGCGGGTGAGCCGGAGGTCGAAGCCGGTGCGCGCACCGTCGCGGTCCATGCTGGTGAGCAGGATCTCGCCGGCGCCGCGGGCGACGACTTCGCGCGCCCAGTCGACGGCGTCGAGGCCGGTCGCGGTGCGTCCGCCGTGCGTGTAGACCTGCCAGGTTTCCGGCGACGATTGCTTGGCGTCGATCGCGGCGACGATGCATTGCGCGCCGTAGCGCCCCGCCGCTTCCTCGAACAGCGCCGGGTTCTTAACGCCCGCGGTATTGATGCTGACCTTGTCGGCGCCGGCGTTGAGCAGCGCGCGGATGTCGGCGACCGAATTGACGCCGCCGCCGACGGTCAGCGGGATGAAAACCTGATCGGCGACGGCCTCGATCATGTGATAGAGCAGCCCGCGGGTCTCGATGCTGGCGCGGATGTCGAGAAACGCCAGCTCGTCGGCGCCCTCCGCGTCGTAACGCCGCGCGACCTCGACCGGATCGCCGGCGTCGCGCAGGTTGACGAAGTTGATGCCTTTGACGACGCGACCTTCGGCGATGTCGAGGCAGGGAATGATGCGCTTGGCGAGGGCCATGGGGAAACCGGTGAACAGCGCGGCGGCGCAGCAAAGCAGAGTCCGGCGATGCCGGCGACGGGCAGCGGGGTACGGCTGCTATGCGCCGCTGCTTCGCCTCGCCTCCTCCATCGCGACCTTGAAGTCGAGCTTGCCCTCGTACAGCGCGCGGCCGGCGATGGCGCCGATGATGCCTTCCTTCTCGTAGGGGACGAGCTGCCGGATGTCCTCGATCGACGCGATGCCGCCGGAGGCGATGACGGGCACCTTGAGCTCGCGCGCGAGCCTCACCGTCGCCTCGACGTTGACTCCGGTCAGCATGCCGTCGCGCCCGATGTCGGTGTAGATGATCGCCTCGACGCCGTAGTCCTGGAATTTCTTCGCGAGGTCGATCACGTCATGGCCGGTCATCTTCGACCAGCCGTCGGTGGCCACCTTGCCGTCGCGCGCGTCGAGACCGACGATGATGTGGCCGGGAAACGCGTAGCAGGCGTCGTGAAGGAACCCCGGATTCTTTACCGCCGCCGTGCCGATGATCACGTAGGTGATGCCGTCGTCGAGATAGCGCTCGATCGTGTCGAGGTCGCGGATGCCGCCGCCCAACTGGATCGGAATGTCCTCGCCGATGACGGCGACGATCTCCCGGATCGCGTGCTCGTTCTTCGGCACGCCGGCCACCGCGCCGTTAAGGTCGACGATGTGGAGCCGCTCCGCGCCGAGTTCGAGCCAGTGCTGCGCCATCGCCGCCGGATCTTCCGAGAACACCGTCGCCGAGTGCATCTCGCCCTGCTTAAGGCGGACGCAGTGTCCGTCCTTGACGTCGATCGCGGGAATGATCTGCATGGGGGGCGGGAATGCGTTGGGGAGCGGGCGGGCGGAGGCGGGAGGGGTGGGAAATGCTGCGGCGGGAGCCGCGACAACGCGGGAGATGCGATTAGCTGCACCCGTCCCAGGCAACGAAGTTGGCCAGCAGTTGCAGACCGGCGCGGTGGCTTTTTTCCGGATGGAATTGCGTCGCGAAGATATTAGCCCGTGCAATGGCGCAAGTAAACGCCGCCGGATAGTCGGTCGTGCCCACGGTCACATCGGGGTCATCCGGCTGCGGATGGTAGCTGTGCGCGAAGTAGAAACGCGTGCCGTACGGAATGCCGGCCCACAGCGCGTGCGGGCGGGCCTGCCGGACGGGGCTCCAACCCATGTGCGGCACCTTCAGGCGTTCGCCCAAGGGGCCGACCATGTTCTCGTCGCGGAAACGAACGACGCGGCCCGGCAGGATTCCGAGTCCCCGCGTCGGGCCCTCCTCGCTCGAGTCGAACAGCATCTGCAGTCCGAGGCAGATGCCGAGGAATGGTCGCGTTGCCGCCGCTTCGAGGACGACGTCGCGCAATCCGCTGGCATCGAGGCTGCGGATGCAATCCGGCATCGCGCTCTGGCCCGGCAACACGACGCGCGCGGCGCGCCGGATGGTCGCCGGATCGGCGCTGACGACGATGCTGCGATCGGGCGCGACGTGGACCAGCGCCTTCGCTACCGAGCGAATGTTGCCCATTCCGTAGTCGACGACGGCGATGTCAGGCATCGGTAATCACAAAATGGTCGAGGAGCGCGCGTCGCCGCCGGAGCGGACGTCCGGAATGCGGATCGCCGCTGCCGGCGGGAGCGGGGAAGGAAAAGTAACGGGCTAGAGCGTGCCTTTGGTCGACGGAATCGTGGAGCCCGCGCGCGCATCCGGCGTCACCGCCATCCGCAGTGCACGCGCGAAGGCCTTGAACACGGTCTCCGCCTGATGGTGGGCATTCTGGCCGCGCAGATTGTCCACGTGCAGGGTCACCAGCGCGTGATTGACGAAGCCCTGGAAGAATTCGTGCGTAAGATCGACGTCGAACGCCCCGATCATCGCCCGCGTGAACGGGACGTGGAACTCGAGCCCCGGCCGGCCCGACAGATCGATGACGACGCGCGACAGCGCCTCGTCGAGGGGCACGTACGCATGACCGTAGCGGGTCAGGCCCTTCTTGTCGCCCAGCGCCTTCTTCACCGCCTGGCCCAGCACGATGCCGATGTCCTCGACCGTGTGGTGCGCATCGATGTGCAGGTCACCCTTCGCCCGGACGACGAGATCGACCAGTGCGTGGCGGGCGAGCTGGTCGAGCATGTGATCGAGGAACGCCACGCCGGTGGCTAGCTCGGCGCGGCCGGTGCCGTCGAGATTCACCTCGACGACGATCTGCGTCTCGGCCGTGTTGCGCTCGACTTTGGCGATTCTTGCGGTGTTCGATGAGGCGGCCATGGCGGTTTCAGTGGAGTTGCGTAAGCGCAGCGAGCAGCGCGTCGTTTTCGGCGGGCGTTCCGACCGTGATGCGAAGACAGTGTTCGAGCAGCGGATGCCAGCCGTGCAGGCTTTTGACCAGGATTCCCGCCGCGCGCAGGCCGGCGAACGCACGCGGCGCGTCGGGAAAGCGCGCCAGCACGAAATTCGTCTGCGTCGGAAATACCGTGACACCGGGCAACGCCGCCAGCGCGGCGTTCAACCGGCCCCGCTCGGATTTCAGGATCCCCGCCTGTTCGGCGAGCAGCCCCCGCTCCGCCAGCAACACCGGCGCCACCACCTGCGTCAGCGCATTCAGATTATACGGCTGGCGCACCTTGTTCAATTCGTCCGTCCATTCCGGCGCCGCCACCGCGTACCCGAGCCGCAGCCCGGCCATGCCGATCTTGGACACCGTCCGCAGCACAAGCAGGTTCGGAAACTCGGCGATGCGCGGCAGGAAACTCGCGTCGGCGAACGCGTAATACGCTTCGTCGAGGACGACGAGTCCCGGCGCCGCACGGAGAATCCGCTCGATGTCGGCGGCGGGGAACAGGTTGCCGGTCGGATTGTTGGGGTACGCGAGAAAGATCAGCGCCGGCCGGTGTTCGTCGATGGCCGCCAGCATCGCGCCGGTGTCGAGCGCGAATCCCGCCTCGAGCGGCACGCCGACGAAGCGCATGCCGGCGTACAGCGCGTTCATCCGGTACATCACGAACGACGGTTCCGGCGCCAGCATCACGGCGCCCGGCTTCGCCAGCGCGACCGTGATGATCGCGATCAGCTCGTCGGAACCGTTGCCCAGAATGAGGCCGGCGGCATCGGTTAGTCCGATCGAGTGCCTCAGCGCGGCCTTCAACGCGTCCGCGCCCCCGTCCGGGTACCGGTTCACCGGCACTGCGGCGACGGCCTCCGCGATCTTCGCGCGCAGGGCCTCGGGCAGCGGGAACGGATTCTCCATCGCGTCCAGCTTGATCAGGCCTTCCGCCTTCGCCACCGCGTACGCAGACAGCGCGCGGATTTCGGGCCGCACGACGGCGCCCACGACGTCCGCGGGGGCGCGGGCAAGTGCGGGCGCGGGCGCGCGGGCGTTCACGTCAGATATCTTCCGCGTCAGCAATGAAGATCTCGACGCCGGCCGTCGCGAAATTGCCGAGATCGGCCGCCGTGGCCTTGCCCTCGGGCGACGCGAGCGCCGAATGGATCTCCGCGACCGACGCGAACGTCAGCGTCGCGATCAAGTAGTACGGCGCTGGGCCCTCGAGCGTGAGGATCGGCCCGCGCGTCACCTCGTAGCGCTGCAGTCCCGGAACCTTCTTCGCGAGCGGCACGTGCGTGCCGTAGTAGTAGCCGTCGAATGCCGCCGGATCGGACGGCATGCGGTACATCGCGATCACTTTAGCCATTGCGCTCCTCCCTTCTCTGTTTTCATTTGCGCACGAGACGGTACTCGGCGCTCCTCGCATGCGCCGGCAGTCCTTCGCCGTACGCCAATGCAGCCGCCACCGGCCCCAGCGTCTGCGCCGCCTCCGGCGACAGATTCAGCACGCTCGAGCGCTTCTGGAAATCGTAGACGCCGAGCGGCGACGAAAAACGCGCCGTGCGGCCCGTCGGCAGCACGTGGTTGGGCCCGGCACAATAGTCGCCCAGCGACTCCGACGCGTAATGACCCATGAAGATCGCGCCGGCGTGGCGGATCTTCGGCAGCAGCGCCGCCGGATCCGCGACGGCGAGCTCCAGGTGCTCGGGCGCAACCTGATTCGACACCGCGACCGCCTCGTCGAGATCACGGACCCGGATCAGCGCGCCCCGGTTCGCCAACGACGCGGCGATGATCGCGCGCCGCGGCATGTCGGCGATCTGCCGTTGCGCGCTCGCCGCCACCGCTTCGAGCAGCGCGGGTTCGGGCGTGACGAGGATCGCCTGCGCGAGTTCGTCGTGCTCGGCCTGCGCGAACAGGTCCATCGCGACCCAGTCCGGATTGGCGCTGGCGTCGCCGATCACGAGGATCTCCGACGCGCCGGCGACCATGTCGATGCCGACGGTGCCGAACACGCGGCGCTTGGCGGCCGCGACGTACGCATTGCCGGGTCCGCAGATCTTGTCGACAGCCGGAATCGTCGCCGTGCCGTAGGCCAGCGCGGCGATGGCTTGGGCGCCGCCGATGGTGAACGCGCGCGACACGCCGGCCAGATGCGCCGCCGCGAGCACCAGC
>JAAFGU010000111.1 GCA_010365205.1 Aromatoleum sp.
AGTGATGATCGATCCCAAGCCGCTCCTTCAGGCTCATTTCCCATTGGAATCACGATAGCCCCTTCAGGCTCACATGCCATTGGAAGAGGCTGCCTCTGTTGTCCGGCACCGGCCTGCGCTAGGATGGAGTGCGTGTCACCTTTGCCGCACCAATTGTGAGCGCTTTGATATCGAATGGGCGAGCCCTTGGCATTGCATCACCGATACCCACCGCCGATCGACCGGTGTCGCAGTTTTCCCCTATCCGGAATGGGATCAGGAGAAGCAACGATGTTCGTCGGGTCGACCCATCCCACGTGCCGCGTGCTTCGCGGGGCCGGGATCGCCATGTTGGCACTCGTCTTCGCCGGATCGGCCGCGCTGGCTCAGAGCCCACCGTACGGCGCCCTGGAAAGCGGCCCCCCTGTCCGGAGCAACGCACCGGCGCCGTTGATGGGGTCGAAGCTTTCAGCCGACGCGCTCGATGAGCTGATGGAATGGGAGCGCCAGGACATGGGGGCGCCGCCGACGCGCAACCTGCATACCGGGTCGATGCACAGCGCCACGCCGAATCAGATTCCCGGCGGTCAGGTGATCACCACCAAGGAATTGGTTCAACTGCTGCAGAATGGTCTCGGGGCGGGTGTCGTGGTACTCGACATCCTCGGCAGTTCGAGGCGACTGCCCAATGCGATCTTCGCGGCGCAGGCGTCGCACGCCGGCAGCTTCGACGACCCGATCCAGCAACAATTCGGCCAGCTGCTCCAGCAGGCGACGCACGGTAACCACGATGCGCCGTTGGTGTTGTACTGCCAGGGTCCACAGTGCTGGAATTCGTACAATGCGTCGTTGCGTGCCATCAGCCTCGGGTACAGGAACGTCCTCTGGTATCGCGGCGGGTTGGAGGCGTGGCAGCGTGCGGGACTGCCGCTCAACGCGGCGCCCTGATCGATCCGGCCCGCAGGATCGATGCGCCTTTCCCATGGGCGCATCCGGGCGGCGGGGGTCGTCGCGACCGAGCGCGATGGAGCCCCTGCCGGTGTCCCAAATGCCTGTCGGTGGCAGGCGAACCCCCAAACAAGGTCGGGCTCCACCGCCACGCCCGGCCGCTCAGTGTTATCGTACTGCATGCGCTTGGGCGGGTCCGCCAGGGCGCCAACGAAGCATCCCGATCAATGGAGGCAGGTCATGAGAACGAGTTTTTTGCGTAGGCGCAGTTGGGTCGCAGCGATGCTCGCGGTGGGCACAGTCGGCATTCTGGCCAGCTGCTCCTCGATGGGGCCGATGTCCAGAATGATGTACGGTCAGACGGTTGCTCTATCCGGCGCCAATGAAGTGCCGGCCGTCACGACCTCGGCGTCGGGCAGCGGGACGGTGACCATCAATCCGGACCGCAGCGTCACAGCAACGATCACGGTGACCGGCATGACCGCGACCGCGTCCCACATTCATGAAGGCGCCGCCGGCACCAATGGGCCGGTGATCGTGCCGTTCACCAAGACCGGCGACAGCACGTTCGCCGCGGCCGACGGCGCGAAGCTCACGGAAAGCCAGTACGCGAGCTACAAGGCGGGCAATCTATACGTCAACGTCCACAGCGCCAAGAACCCGGGCGGCGAAGTCCGGGCGCAACTCAAGGCGATGTAAGACGCCGGGGCGCGCCGCGCGGTGCGCCCCATTTGCGATCGAAGCGCCGTTGCGTGGCGCGCGTTTCTCATCGAGCGCCGCAACGAAGCGCACTGCCGGCCCCACGGGACCTTGCGGGTCCCTGGGGAACTCGGCACGCCGTCACGCAGATTCATTGCAGCTCACGTACGTGCGTTGCGGGCGATGGTCGGGGCTGCCGGATTGCGGCTCAGAAATGCCGGCCGCGCGGAGATCCCGATCGGGACACCGGTCCTCAGTTCCCCTGGTTTCGTATCGCCGGGTCCAGAGGGCCGAAAGCCACGCCGGTCGCCGATTTGTGCACGGTGACGTTGTAAAGAAAGGTTCCGACCGAACCCTTCTTGGCGCGCCAGTGATACGTCCGGCTCTCCGCTACCTGGTTTCCATGGTCGTCGACGGGGTACATCTGATCGAACTGGCCCGCGTTCACGTCGTCCGGGAACTTGAACACGACTCCACCGTCCTTGAACACGAATCCGTCGCGGATGTGCCACCGGATGTCGACGTCATCGTGCTTCAGGCCGGTGAGGACCAGCAGCGGCAGGTCGACCTGCAGGCCTCCCAGTCCGCCCCAACTGAATGAAACTTTGATGTCGCATGGGCTCGCGTCACATTCTGTTTTTCCGGGCGTGGACGACGACTGCACCGCGGACAGGATCACGCCTGCGACGCCACCGACCAGCAGAGCAACACCGACGGCGACGAAAAACATGGTTCCGGATGCCATTTAGTTCCTCCCTCGTTTGACGTTAACCTGGGCCGGCCCCGCAACCGACGCCAATTCGTGGACGAGATCGGCATACGCGGGGTGCCGATAATGCGATGCCCCGATACGCGCAGCCATATCGCGCGCAACGGCCACTTCTCCCAACTGCAGTTGAGTGCGCGCGAGAAGCGTGAGGACGGGATGGTATTCCCGTTCCGCAAGCGGACTCAGCCGCGCGGCGACTGCACGCCAATGCGTTGCCGCAGCGTCGCGTTGCCCGCTACGATCGAGCAGTTGTCCCAGGACGAATTCAACGGCCGCCACCACCGGCGTCTGATCCGCCTTGAGCCGTTCGCCGCGTGACTCGAAGCGCCCAATGGTTTCCAGGTAGCTTTCGAGATCGCTGGGCGGAAAATTTCGGTCATCGGCCAACGCAAACCGAGCCTGCAGTGCGAGTCCGCGCCCCTGCAAGTTGATCTGCCAATTGGTCGCGGAAGCGTCGCTCGTGATCAATTTCCTGATCTGCGGCATCGCGCGCGCAATTTCCGCATGCGCGAATTCGCGCTTTCCGAGCGCGAATTCGATCTCGGCCAGGCTCAGCCGGATGAAGCACGATTCGGACAGCCAGAACATGTTGGCGGGGTCGGCGCCAATCAGCGCGTCGGCTTGTTCCATTGCAGCGATCGCGTTCGGTTCGGCGCCTGCGGCGTCGCCCATCGACAACAGCAGGCGTCCCAGCTCATAGCGCGCGTTCGCCACTTGCTGCTGAACCTGCCGATCCCTGTCGGCATCGGTCATTGCGCGCAGGACTTCCAGGCGTTGGCGCTGGGCGGCAGCGGCTCCCGCGTAATCGCCGGTCGCCTCCAGCGCCTTCGCCGTCCAACCGTGCGCATCGGCAAGGTCGATGGCCAGCGCGGGCCGCACGCCGACGAGCCGCGACAGCGCGTTTTTCGTATCCGCAAACGACTGCAGCGCGTCCGCGAGGCGCCAGCGGTCGAGTTGCGCCACGCCGAGATTCTGGCTGGCGTAGGCGGCCTCCAGTTGCCAGTCGAGGTTGGTCGGATCGAGCGTCACCAGGCGTTGCGCGAGCTCCCGGTATTTCAAAAACGATTCCTCCGCCGGCTGCGCCTGCCCGCGACGCCAGGCGATATATCCGACCCAGTAGACGCTTTGCGCATGGTCGAAAATCCGCTGGCCGTCGTCGGGCGCGCGGGCGAGCAACTCCGCCGTGGTGGCGGCAGCGCTCTGGAAGGCGGTCAGCGCCTCGTCGAGCTTTCCGCGCTGCTCGCGGATTTCACCGATGAGGTGCTGGGCGCGCGAGCGGCGGCCAAGCGAGCCGGCATCGTGACGGGCGGCGTCCTGCGCGGCGTAGTAGCCGAGCGCCCTTTCACCGAGCGAATCGAGGACGTCCAGCCGCCCGACGGGGTCGAGCTTCTTGCGCAGGTCGCCGAGCATGTATTCGATCAGGTCCTCGGCCTGCGCGCGCTGATATTGTGCTTCGTTGCGCGAGTAAACGGCCATCAACGTGAGCACCGTCATGATCGCCATACCGACGAAAGAGGCGGTGGCGATGACCAGCATTCGGCGGACGCGGCGCTGGGTGTCGCGGCGGACGAGGTCGTCGACGCCGACGCCGATCATGCCGGCGACGAGCCGCAGGATCGCCAGTCTCTTGCCGTCGCCCTGTGGCCGCAGGTCGGCGGCAACGGGGTCGGGCGCTTCGACCGGCGCCCCGTCAGGCGACGCCGGCGAAAAGCGCAGCGCTTCGGGAAAGCACTCTTCGGCTTCGCTTCCGGGCGTTCGGCTGGCGAAAGGCTCGCCGCTCGCTATCAACGCCAGGACGCGCGACTCGCCGTGCTGCCGCTTGAACTCGCGGATTTCCTGATCGACCCACGGCGAGCGGGCGGCATCCGGCGAGCAGACGACGATCAGATAGCGGCTTTGCTCCAGCGCCTCGCGCACCGTGGCCTTGAGGTCGTTGCCGGCCTGCATCTCGTCGCGGTCGCGGAAGACGGGCTTGAACTGGGCGGGGACCTCGCCGACGGCGGTCCGGGTCCCGACGAGCCGCCGGGGGATCCGGTAGGTCTCGAGCGCCCGCTGCACGGCGGCAGCCACCCTCGCATCGCGGTGGCTGTAGCTGATGAAAGCCCAGTACTTTGCCGTGCCTGCGCCCACGCCGGTTTCCCGCCATTGTTGATCTCGAAACCGAGTTTGGATAGTACAAGGGGCGGCGCAGAGCGGGTCAACAATTGCGTGCCCGCCGCCGCAACGGCGCATTGCGTCGATCGAACCGTCGAAGACCTGACCCGGCGCTACAGGCGTTCAGAATGGGACCGGACGACGTCGAAGTGACGCCACCCTCACCGCACATTCAACTGAAATTCGTCGCCAGGATTCATTGCACGCGATTGATCCGCCTGGTCATTCCGTCGCCGGCAGCGGCAACACCCGCGCTCGCCGCCAAGTCCGAGGCGCATGTCGCGTCGAACGCAAGATCTCCGAACGGATCACCAAACGCTCGCGGCCCTGGCCGCTTGTGGCCTTCGCCACGTACTGCCGTTGCGAGCCGGCGCGCCGCGATCGGCGCGCTCGCCCCATGAATCCGAGTCAGCCGTTCGGCTGCGGCGACAGCAACGGCCGGCCATCCGGCATCGCGGCGCGCGGCGCCGGCTTGACCTCCGGAGCCGCGTCCAGCCGCTTCACGTCGCCCGAGATTTCGCCACCGTCGGCGACGATCAGCCGTCCGTAGCGAATCGTGCCCGAGACGCGGCCGGTGCCGTGTACGACGAGCCGCGTATGCGCGGTCAGCTCGCCGGTGAACTCGCCGTCGATTTCGGCCACATCGATCACGGCCACGCCCTTCAGCGTTCCCGGCTTGGCAATTTGCATCGCCTTGCTGTTCACCGTAGCCTCGACCTGGCCTTCGACGACGAGCACGTCGCAGTTCGAGATCTCGACCCCCTTGAGCCTGATGTTCGGACCGATGAAAAGTTTGCTGCCCGGCGTTTCGGGGCTGATTGCCCGCTCGCCCTGGTCAGGCGGCAGGGGCGACGCCGGCGGAACGGCAGGAGATGCCGCTGCCGCCTCGCGGGTGGCGGCGGGCGGCTGCGACCTTGCGACGGGATGGGTGGCTTCGGGCGCGTAGGGCGCAGGCTTCAACGCGGGTTTGTAGCCGAGCGGGGGATCCGGACGATTGTCGCGGCCAAAATTGAGCATTGCGGTCTCCTCTTTGCAACTATGCCAATGTCATATTACTTCTCCACACCCGCGAACGCAAGCGATTCTCGGGAAAAGGCGGCATCCGCGTGGCGCAGACGCGAACGGTCAAAAGGTCCGAAACGACCGAAGCGTGACGCGAAACCATTTTCCAATCGCGTCCGCCGACTCGATCTGCATTCGCGCCGAACCTTGGCCCCACGGGAATGCGGTCCGCCGCCGCGCGACCGCGAGCCGGACCGGCAGAGAGTGCGCCGGCCGCGCCTGCGGGCGGCCTCTGCTTGAAATTTTGACCTGCTGTCTGCAATAATCGCACGCATCACGCGACGGAAACGCGGAAATCGGCAGCGATCGGTCGATAACGCCGGACGTGGACCGCGTCCTTTGGACTTCACTTTCGCCCGCTGGGGTTTGCAATGATCGAAGCCGATGCAATTCGTGCGCGCGCCACGGTCACCGCCGACTTCCAGGCGGCACTTCCCGCGTTGGATCGCCGCCTGGACGATTGGTTTCGCGCGCACGTCGTTGCGCCGCGGCCCATTGTTCTCGCCCGCAAGAGCGACGGCGGCAACACCGAGGATTTCTGGCTGGTCACCGATCACACCGGGACCGACGACGCCAGTTTTCGCATCGTGTACGACGATGCCGCCAACCGCTACGGCATCGAATGCACGATCCAGAACGGTGTTTGCCTGTTCGCCGGCTATCGAGCCACGCTGGCAGATGCACTGACGGACATCAAGGTTCTCCGTTAGCTGCAGCGTTTTCCGTGAATTCCTACCCGGCCGGATTCGGATACCGGGCCTGGACTGCGGCGATTTCCGCCAGCGTCTCTCCATCCAGTTCGAACTGGGCCGCCGCGATATCTTCCTCGAGCTGTGCCATAGTCGTCGCGCCGACGATCGACGCGCCAAGATACCAGCGACTTTTCACGTAGCCCAGCGCGAGTTGCACCAGCGAAACGCCGCGCTGCTGCGCGAGCGCGGCGTAGGCCCCGGCGGCTTCCTCGACCATGGGCTTGCGAAAACGCATACCCACTCCGCTGAACAGCGTGAATCGCGAGTTGGGCGGTTGTGCGCCTCCAAGGTACTTGCCGGACAGGATGCCGGCGGCGAGCGGACTATAGGCGAGCAGTGACATCTTCTCGCGGAACAGCACCTCGGCGAGGTCGTTGTCGGCGTTGCGCGAGACCAGGCTGTGGCTGTTCTGAATCGTCACGGGCCCGGGCACGCCGAGCTCCCTCGCGACGCGATGGAATTCGCACACGCCCCACGCCGTTTCGTTCGAAAGGCCGTAGTGGCCGATCTTGCCCGCCGTGATCATCGCCGCCATTCCTTCGACCTGTTCGCGAATCGACGGTCCGGGCTTTTCCTTCGCCGGGTCGAACTCGATCGCGCCGAACATCGGTACGTTCCGCTGGGGCCAGTGAATCTGATAGAGG
The DNA here is from genome assembly GCA_010365205.1 of Aromatoleum sp. Classification (GTDB taxonomy): domain Bacteria; phylum Pseudomonadota; class Gammaproteobacteria; order Burkholderiales; family Casimicrobiaceae; genus CAIWHR01. The sequence continues at coordinate 7,008 of JAAFGU010000111.1, forward strand.
TCGATGTAGTCGATGCGCAATCGCGCGAGGCTCGTGTCGACCGCTTCGGCGATGACCTCGCGCGTGAGATCAGTGCGACCGTTGCGGATCCAGTCGCGCCGGCCGGGACCGGCGACCTTGGTCGCGACGACGAGGCCGTCGCGCCGCTGCCGCGCAAGCCATTTCCCCAGAATCGACTCGGTACGTCCCTGCGTCTGCGCGCTCGGCGGCAACGGATACATTTCGGCGGTGTCGATGAAGTTGACGCCCTGCGCTACCGCGTAGTCGAGCTGGGCATGGGCGTCGGCCTCACTGTTCTGTTCGCCCCAGGTCATGGTGCCGAGGCACACCTCGGAGACGTTCATTCGTGTGCTGGGGAGAATTCGGTATTTCATCGGGCTCTTTCGCGGGGAAGGGATGGATCCGGTCGCCGCCATGATACTTGGCCGTGCGATCGCCCGGCCGTCGCGCGCGCGACATGGCTCTTCGACCGTAGCGTCGGAGTAAAATGCGCGGATGCGGACGGACCGGAATTTTGGAATATTGAGCGCGCGCCGTTGCTTCGCGGTCCGGTTGCCCGGCATCACGGTGACCTCCGCGCGCTGGCGTTGTCCGCGTTCGCGCGCGCCGGGAACGACACCGCAGGCGCAGG
>JAAFGU010000112.1 GCA_010365205.1 Aromatoleum sp.
GCTCCCGCTGTTCGGGGTCGCGCGTTTCCAGCGTGTCGAAATGATCGGACATGGTCATGCTGTTTGTCGGTTGGGCGGCGCCGCGGCAAGAATCGCGGCCTGTTCTTTCCTGGTCAGCCGGCGAACACCGGTGCGTTCGATCGCGCCGCCGATGGGCGCGCGGTGCACCGCGAACCGGAAACGGTCATGCGAGCCAGCGTTTGCGTCGCCGATAGTGCTTCACGTCGCGGAAGCTCCTGCGCCCCGCCGTCGAAAGACCGAGGTAGAACTCCTTCACGTCCTCGTTCTGCGCGAGATCCGCGGCGACGCCGTCCATCACGACGCGGCCGTTTTCGAGAATGTAGCCGTAGTCGGCGAAACGCAGCGCTACGCTCGTATTCTGCTCGGCAAGCAGGAACGAAACGCGCTCCTTCGTATTCAGGTCGCGGACGATCTCGAAGATCTCCTCGACGATCTGCGGCGCGAGTCCCATCGACGGCTCGTCGAGCAGAATCGTCGACGGCTGCGCCATCAGCGCGCGCCCGAGCGCGGTCATCTGCTGCTCGCCGCCCGACGTGTAGCCGGCGAGGCTCGAGCGCCGCTGCTTCAGACGCGGGAAATAGTGGTAGACCGTTTCCAGCGCCGCGGCGATGTCCGCGCGCGATACCTTGCGCGTGAATGCGCCGGTCAGCAGGTTCTCCTCGACGGTCAGATGCTGGAAGCAGTGCCGTCCTTCCATCACCTGGCACACGCCCAACTTCACCAGTTCGTTGGTCGTGAGCTTGTCCACCCGCTTGCCCTTGAGCTCGATCGTGCCCTTGGTGACGTCGCCGCGCTCCGCGCGCAACAGGTTTGAGATGGCCTTGAGCGTCGTCGACTTGCCGGCGCCGTTGGCCCCGAGCAGCGCCACGATGCCGCCTTCAGGCACCTCGAGCGACACGCCCTTCAGCACCAGAATCACGTGGTCATAGATCACCTCGATGTTGTTCACCGAGAGATAGGGCACGGCGGCGGGTGCGGTGGCAGCGGACATTGGTCGAACGGGCTTTCGTGCGGGGAGGCTCATGTGAAGCCTGGAACGCGCCAGGCCTCACAGCAGCCCTCCCGGTGCCGGGAGGAATCGCCAGTGGGAACGGCGGCGACGCCAATCCCACCGGCAAGTCCACGCGACCGACTATCCCTCCTTCGAGCAGTCGCGCGGGGTGACCTTCTTTTCCGCGGCGTACTTGGCGGCGGTCTCCTCGACCATCTTGCGCACCATGTCGCGGTCGCCTGCCATGAACGGCGTGACCTGCTTGAAGCCGGTGCCGTCCCATACCTGGAACTTCACCATGCCCGAGCCTTCGTGGTCGAGACAGCTCGTCTTGATCGGTGGGAAGAGGCCCGGGGCACCGAGTTCCTTGATGCGGCCTTCGGTGAGGTTAAGGTGTTCGAAGCCCCAGCGCAGCTGCTCCGGCGTCGTGACCTTGCCCTTGCCGTATTTGGCCTGCGCGATACGAAGCGCCTCGACGACGATAATGCCGTAGACCACCCCGCGGGTATACATGACGTTGCCGAGCCGCGAAGGATCCTCGAGGTTGCCCTTCTTCGCCCCGTACACCTTGGTCTTGATGTCCTGCATCACCGGGAAATTGGTGCCGGAAGCCGTGAACGAGGCGCTGACGTAGCCCTTGGAGGCATCGCCGGCAGGGATCACGTCCTCTTCCGAGCCGGCCCACCAGACGCCGAGAAGCTTGTCTCTCGGGTAACCGGTCTTAGCGGCGGTCTTGAGCGCGACGGTGCTCATCACGCCGTAGGTCCACACGATCACGTAGTCGGGCTTGGCCTGGCGGATCTGCAACCACTGCGATTCCTGGGTCTGCCCGGGCACCGCAACCGGGATCTTCAGCACGTCGAAGCCGAGCTTGGCGCCCAGCGCGTCGAGCACCGGAATCGGTTCCTTGCCGTACGCCGACTCGTGGTAGAGGAACGCGATCTTCTTGCCCTTCAGCTTGTCGAGCCCGCCCTCCTTCTGGCCGAGGTAGGCGATCATCGCCGCCATCTGGCCCCAGTAGGTGGTGCCGAGCGGGAAGACCCAGTCGTAGACGCGCCCGTCCGCGGAGCTCGCGAGGCCATACCCGAACGTGGTCATCGGAATCTTGTCCTGGGCGACGCGGTCGAAGAGGCCGTAGGCAATGCCGGTGGACAGCGGTTCAACCGTGGTGGCGCCGCCATTCTTCTTCTTGAGCCGCTCGTAGCATTCCACGCCCTTGGATGCGTTGTACTCCGTCTCGCATTCCTCCCACTTGAGCTTCACGCCGTTGACGCCCCCGGTCATGTTGACGAGGGTCCAGTAGTCGATCGCGCCGCCGTAGTAGCCGGCCGGCGGCGGCCGGTCCCACCCGATACGACAGTACCGGCAGGAATTGCTCGTTTTGCGCGCTGGCCGCGGTAGCCGCTGCGAGCAGCGCGATGCCCAACAGCATCGCTTTTAATGCCTTCATGTGTTCCTCCTGGCGAATCGATGTTGAAACAGCCCTTAATCCCGCCGCCACCTCGATCAGGCGCGATCAACCGGATTTCGACTACCCTGCATGGTACCGCTCTGCGACCCTCCCGCCATGGGTACGGCAACACAAATCAGTGCGGAAATGGCCACAGCCGAAGCTTTTCCTTTGCAATCTGCCAAAGTCGCGCGAGCCCGTGCGGCTCGACGATCAGAAAGAAGATGATGAGGCCCCCGAACACCATCAATTCGAGGTTGGAAATCGTGCTTTCGGCGATATGCAGATCCAGGTTGCTGTCCAGATAGCGCACGGTCACGCTGAGCAGCACCGGCAGCAGCGTGACGAAGGCAGCGCCGAGGAAGGATCCCAGCACGGTACCGACGCCGCCGATGATCACCATGAACAGGATCCGGAACGACAGGTCGAGGTTGAAGGCCTCCGGCTCGACGGTTCCCAGGTACGCGTACGCGAACAGCGCGCCCGCCACGCCGCAATAGAACGAGCTCACCGCGAACGCCAGCAGCTTCGCGCGCATCAGGCGGATGCCGATCACTTCCGCCGCGACGTCCATGTCGCGCACCGCCATCCACGAGCGGCCCACGTTGCCCCGCGCCATGTTCTTCGCCGCCAGCGCCATCACCGTCACGATCGACAGCACCAGCAGATATTTCGCCGTCGGCGTGGTGAACGCATAGCCCAGGATGACGATCTGCTGGGCGGTGATCACGCCCGACGAGCTGTAGTTCGTGATCCAGCCGACCTTGGTCAGGAACCAGAGGATGAAGAATTGCGCGGCGAGGGTGGCCACCACGAGATAGAAGCCCCGGATGCGCAGGCTGGGCAGGCCGAACAGAATGCCCACGAGCGCGGCGACGGTGCCGCCGCCGATGAACGCCAGGAGGACAGGCATCCCGGGAATGCGCAGCATGAAATTGTACGAGGCGAACGCGCCTACCGCCATGAACGCCGCAGTGCCGAGCGAGAGCTGGCCCGCGTAGCCGGTCAGGATGTTCAGACCCAGCGCCGCGAGCGAGAAAATCAGGAACGGAATGAGAATCGCCGAAAGCCAATACTGGTTGCCCACGACCGGGACCACGAGGAAGGCGATGGCCACGAGCGCCAGCACCGCGAAGCGGTCCTGGCGGATCGAAAAGATCTGCTGGTCCGCAGCGTAGGAGACTTTGAACTGGCCGGCTTCGCGGTAGAGCATCAGGAGTCAGGAGTCAGAGGACAGAGGACCGAACACAGAACACCGCGGCCAGACGAAACGATTTCGTCCAGCCAGGCGACCATCCCCTTGCCGGGAGTTGGGGAAAGCGCGTCGGTCGAGCGCGCGGGTTTTCGTTGCCTTGTTCAAATTTCTGTCCTCTGTCTTCTGTTCTCTGCCTACACGCGGTCGATGCGTTTTTCGCCGAACAGGCCTTCAGGGCGAACCAGCAGAAACAGAAGGGCGAGCACGTATGAGAACCAGCCTTCGATGCCGCCGCCGACGAACGGACCCAGATAGACTTCCGCGAGCTTTTCCGATGCGCCGACGATGAGGCCGCCGACGATCGCTCCCGGAATCGAATCGAAGCCGCCCAGGATCAGCACCGGCAGCGCCTTCAGCGCAACGAAGGTCAGCGCGTACTGGACGCCGTTCCGCGCTCCCCAGAGTAGACCGGCGACCAGAGCGACTGCGCCGGCCACACCCCACACAATCGCCCAGATCTGCTGCAAGGGGATGCCAACGGCCAGCGCCGCCTGATGATCGTCGGCCACAGCGCGCAGTGCCCGCCCGATCCGCGTGCGGCTGAAGAACAACGCGAGCAGCGTCACCAGGATCGCCGCCACACCCGCCGCCACGAGGTCGAATTTCGAAACGTTCATTCCGCTCGTCTCGGTTACCCACTGGATGGGTTCGTCCTGAAGACCTAGCTCCAGGCCGCGCACGTTGGCGCCCCACACCATTTGCGCCAGGCCCTCGATGAAGAACGTGAGGCCGATCGTCGCCATGAACAGCGTGATCTGCGGTTGATTGACGAGCGGACGCAGCACGATGCGTTCGATGATCAATGCCAGCGCCACCATCACCGCGAGTGTGGCGGGCAGCGCGAGCAACGCGGGCAGCCCCTTCTCCAGCAGCCCGACATACGTCAGCGCGGCGAAGAACACCATCGCGCCCTGTGCGAAATTAAATACGCCCGACGCCTTGTAGATCAGCACGAACCCCAGGGCGACGAGCGAATACATTACGCCGGACAGGAGTCCGCCGATCAGCACCTCGAAGAAGAAGGACATGTCAGTTCAAATCCATAATTCTTGAACCACAGAGAACGCAGAGGCAGGCAAATCAGGATTCAGAATCATTGCTGTTCTCTGTGGTTCGGGATCTTGCCTTTGGTTCTCAATGCGCAACGCCGAGATAAGCGTCGATGACGGCCTGGTTGTTGCGCACTTCGTCCGGATTGCCGTCGCCGATCTTCCGGCCATAGTCGAGCACGACGACGCGGTCGGAAATGTCCATCACCACGCCCATGTCGTGCTCGATCAGCACGATCGTCGTTCCGTATTGCTCGTTGACGTCGAGGACGAACCGGCACATGTCCTGCTTTTCCTCGACGTTCATCCCGGCCATCGGTTCGTCGAGCAGCAGCATCGACGGCTCGGCGGCGAGCGCGCGCGCGAGCTCGACGCGCTTCTGCAGGCCGTACGGCAGCCGGCCGACCGGCGTCTTGCGGATGTGCTGGATCTCGAGGAAGTCGATGACCTCCTCGACTTTGCGCCGATTCTCGATCTCCTCGCGCCGTGCGCGGCCGATCCAGATGGCCTGCTCGATGAACGTCGCGTGCATCTTCAGGTTGCGGCCGGTCATGATGTTGTCCAGGACCGACATCCCCTTGAACAGCGCGATGTTCTGGAATGTCCGCGCGATGCCCTGCGCCGCGGTCCGATGCGGATCCATGTCGCGGCGCTCGGTGCCCCGGTACGTGATCGTTCCCTGCTGCGGGTGGTAGACACCGTTGATCACGTTGAGCATTGAGCTCTTGCCGGCGCCGTTGGGACCGATGATGGCGCGGATTTCGTGCTCGCGGACGTCGAAGCTGATGTCGGTCAGCGCCTTCACGCCGCCGAACGCGAGCGAAATGTGCTCGAGCTCGAGGATCGCCGCGCCGATCTTTCGTTCGACGGTCCTCATCGTGATTGCGCCGCCCTGGCCGCCGGGGGGGCGGCGTGCGTCATCGCGTTCTCGATCCGCAAGTCGGCCGCGACCATGCCGGTGCGGCCATCCTCGAACTTGACCAGCGTTTCGATGTGCTGCACGGTCCTCCCGCCGTAGAGGGCGTCGATCAACACCGCGTACTTATCCGCGATGAACGAGCGCCGGACCTTGCGCGTTCGCGTCAACTCGTCGTCGTCCGGATCGAGCTCCTTGTGCAGCACGAGGAAGCGATGCACCTGCGAGCCGGCAAGCGCCGGGTCGTGCGCGAGCTCGGCATTGACCTGCTCGACGCACTCCTTGACGAGTTGGTAGACCTCGGGCTTCTGCGCGAGGTCGGTGTAGCTCGAGTAGGCGATCCCACGCCGTTCGGCCCAGTTGCCGACGGAGCCCATGTCGATATTGACGAAGGCGCAGACTTCGCTTCGCTGATGGCCGAAAGCGACCGCCTCCTTGATGTGCGGGAAGAACTTGAGCTTGTTCTCGATGTAATTGGGTGCGTACATCGCGCCACTCGTGAGCCGGCCGACATCCTTCGCGCGGTCGATGATCTTGAGTTGGCCATCGTCATCGAACAAGCCGGCATCTCCGGTACGGAAGAAGCCGTCGCCGTCGATCGACTCGGCCGTGGCGTCGGGCCGTTTGTAGTACTCCTTCAGCAGCATCGGCCCCCGGACGAGCACCTCGCCGTCGTTGGCGATCTTGACCTCGACGCCGGGCGCCGGCAGCCCGACGGAGTCGAACTTCACGGCCCCGTCCGGCTGCAGGCAGACGTACGCGCAGGTTTCCGTCGAGCCGTACAGCTGCTTCAGGTTGATGCCGATCGAGCGGTAGAAGCGAAACAGGTCGGGACCGATCGCCGCGCCGGCCGTATACGCGACGCGGATTCGGCTCATGCCGAGCACGTTGCGCAGCGGGCCATAGATCAACAGATTGCCGAGCGCGTATTCGACGCGGTCGGCCGTGCCGATGGGTTTGCCGTCAAGAATCTGGGTGCCGCAGCGGCGCGCGACGGCCATCGATTGCCGGTAGATCCGGCGCTTGATCCAGCTCGCATCCTCCATCCGGATCGTCACCTGCGTCAGCAGATTCTCGAACACCCGCGGCGGCGCAAAGTAGTACGTCGGCCCGATTTCGCGCAGATCGGTCATCACGGTGTCGCCGGATTCGGGACAGTTGATGGTGAATCCGACGTAGACCCACTGCGCGAACGAGAACAGGTGGTCGCCGACCCACGCCATCGGCAGGTACGACAGGATGCTGTCGTCCGGCGTCAGCCGGTCGAACTGGGCGCCGCCGCGTGCCGAGGCGATGAACGCCGCGTGGGCCTGGCAGACGCCTTTCGCCTTGCCGGTGGTGCCCGATGTGTACAGCATCACCGACACGTCGTCCGGTCGGCCCCGGGCGACCTCGGCTTCATAGAAGCCCGGGTGCGCGCGGTCGAATTCGCGTCCGAGCGCCTGCAGCGCGTCGAAGGCGAGCACGCCGTCGTAGTTGCGCAGACCTCGCGGTTTGTCGTAGCAGATGTGGCGGAGCGTCGGCACCTGAGGCATGGCCTCGAGCATCTTGTCCACCTGTTCCTGATCCTCGACCACGGCGTACGCGATCTCGGCGTCGTTCAGCACGAAGACGAAATCGGCGGCCGGTGCGTCCTGGTACATCGGCACGGGTATTCCGCCCAGCGCCTGCGCGGCCAGCATCGACCAGTAGAGGCGCGGCCGGTTGTCGCCGATGATGGCGAGGTGCATCCCGCGTCCGAACCCCTTCGCCGCGAGGCCACAGGCCAGCGCGCGCACCTCGACGGCGACCTCCAGCCAGGTCCAGGTCTGCCAGATGCCGAGGTCTTTCTCCCGGCAAGCGGGATGGCTCCCGCGCACCTGTGCATGATGCAGCAGGAGCCGCGGGAACGTGTCGAGCTGAGCGTCCATCTCCTCCTGCCGGATCTCGCCGGGTGCAGCGCGCGGCCCCGGAGTTTCCGGGTGCCGGACTGTCATCTTATGGGTTACGGAAGACCGCGACAACGGCCCACCAAAAGCGCCATTCCATCTTACCCTTTCCGGGGGCGGTCGCCGGACCCGAGGGCGCGAGGCCGCCGCAGCCCCGCGAACCATCGCGACTCAGCACACTACGCTTGCGTGTCCGCGTGAATCGGCAGCGCGAGTTTCGGAATCGCCGCGGCAATGACCTCGAGCGCGGCGTGGCGCGGAAATCCGTCGCGGGAGGCGAGAACGATCCGGCGCGACGGCGACGGGGACGCGAAGTCGATCGCCCTGGTCAGCGGCGTCGCGTATTTCGGCGTCAGCGCGGTCGCCGGCAGAACCGAGATTCCCATCCCCGACGTGACCATGTTGCGTATCGTCTCCAGCGAGTTGCCTTGCTTGCCCGGCGCCGCCGGCCGCGCGAACTCGGGGCACGCGTCGAGCACCTGGTCGCGGAAGCAATGGCCGACGTTGAGCAGCAGCAGGTTCTGTGCGGCCAGTTCGTCGGGATGAATCGTGCGCCGCCGCGCCCATGGATGCTTCGCCGGCACGATGACGCGAAAGTCCTCGCTGTACAGCGGCGTCACCACGATCCCCGGCGCGGCGAACGGCAGCGCGACGATCGCCGCGTCGATGACGCCGGAGCGCAACATTCCGTCGAGGTTCGCGGTCAGGTTTTCCTCGATGTCGAGCGGCATCCCCGGGGCCGACCTGCGCAGCGCGGTCACGAGTTCGGGCAACAGGTAGGGTGCGACCGTGTGGATGACGCCGAGCCGCAAAGGCCCTTCCAGCGGATGCCGCCCCTGCGCGGCCACCGCCTTCACGCGTGCCACTTCGTCCAGCGCGCGCCGCGCCTGCGCCACGACCTCCTCACCGATCGGCGTCACCAGCACCTCGCCCTTGCCGCGCTCGAAGACCAGCACGCCCAACTCATCCTCGAGGTTCTTCACGGCGGCGGAAAGACTTGGCTGGCTGACGAAGCAGCGCTCCGCCGCGCGGCCGAAATGCCGCTCGGCGGCGACGGCGACGACGTATCGGAGTTCGGTAAGGGTCATCGGCGGGAATTGGCAATCAAGGTGATCAAAGGGATGACAAAAAGCAAAGCGATAGGTTGCGCCTATAGCGCGGATTCTAACAAAGTATTGGCCCGGCGGCGCGCGGATCCCTATTCTCGGTCCCATCGATGCGTTCGGGCGTCGCCCGAACTCGACCGCAAAGGAGATTTGTCATGCTGCAGAATCGCGAGGGCCAGCGGGTGCCCGCCGTCACTTTCCGCGTCCGCCAGAACAACGAGTGGAAGAACGTCACCACCGACGACCTCTTCGCCGGCAAATCCGTGGCCGTCTTTTCGCTGCCCGGCGCGTTCACGCCCACCTGCTCATCCACCCACCTGCCGCGCTACAACGAACTCGCGCCGGCGGTTTTCGCCAATGGCATCGATTCGATTCTGTGCGTGTCGGTCAACGATACGTTCGTGATGAACGAGTGGGCCGAGGACCAGGAGGCCGCCAACGTCACGCTGGTGCCGGACGGCAATGGCGAGTTCACCGCCGGCATGGGGATGCTCGTCGACAAGGCCGATCTCGGCTTCGGCAAGCGTTCGTGGCGCTATTCGATGCTGGTCAAGGACAGCGTCGTGCAGAAGATGTTCGTCGAGCAGGAAAAGGCGGGCGATCCGTTCGAGGTGTCCGACGCGGACACGCTGCTCGCGTACATCAATCCACGCGCGAAAAAGCCGGACCAGGTCGCGATCTTCACCCGTGAGGGATGCCAGTTCTGCGCGAAGGCGAAGGCGTTGCTGACCGATCTCGGCTACGCCTACGCCGAGATACCGCTGCCGCACAAACAGCGCAGCCGTATTGTCGGCGCAGTCACCGGCGAGCAGACTGTGCCGCAGGTGTTCGTCAACGGCGAGCGCATCGGCGGCCTCGACGCACTGGAGCGCTGGGCGCGCAAGGCCGCCTGAGCGGGCCCGGGATCGAGGGCGACGCGGGGGCCTCCCGCGCCGCCGCTGATGTAAATAGCCGCACGTGCGGGAAGCGACGGGTCCGAGAATCGGTTGATGTAAGAACCTGTTGCACGATTGCGACTGAGGAGCGTGATGAAACAACTGATCGTGGATGTCGCCGTCATCGGCGCCGGAACCGCCGGACTCGCCGCGTATCGCGCCGCGATCGCCGGCGGTCGCCGCGCGGTCATCATCGAAGGCGGCCCCTACGGCACGACCTGCGCACGCGTGGGCTGCATGCCGAGCAAGCTCCTGATCGCCGCCGCCGACGCCGCGCACGGCGCCGACAGGTGGGGCGAATTCG
>JAAFGU010000113.1 GCA_010365205.1 Aromatoleum sp.
GACGGCCGTCGCCTGGCAGCGCAGCGGGCCGAGCTCGTTGACGGTGCCCGCGAGCACGCGGTCGCCGGCCGCCTTCGGCACCTGCAGGCTCTCGCCGGTCAGCATCGCTTCGTTGGCCGCGGATTCGCCCGATAGCACGAGCCCGTCGACCGGAACGCTCTCGCCGGCGCGCACCACGAACACGTGGCCGGGGCGCACCCGCGCAACCGGCTGCTCCTTGAGCTCGCCATCGACCTCGAGCAGCACCGTGGGCGGCTGCAGCTTTAAGAGATCACGGATCGCGGCGGCCGTGCGCAGCCGGGCGCGGCCTTCGAGCAGCTTGCCCAGCAGCACCAGCGTGATCACTGCGGCCCCGGCCTCGAAATAGACGTGCTGACCGTCGATGGGCAAGAGCCACACGGCGAGGCTGAAGACGTACGCGGCGGTCGTGCCCAAAGCGACGAGGACGTCCATGTTCGCGGCGCCACCGCGCAGCGCCTTAAACGCGCCGGCATAGAACCGGGCGCCCGCGATGAACTGGACCGGCGTGGCGAGCGCGAATTGCACCCACACCGGCAACTCGACGTCGTGGCGACCGGTGGCCATGAACAGCATCTGCGCCAGTAGCGGCGCGGTGAGGATCGCGGCGAGGGCGAACAGGCGCAGCTCGTGGCGATAGCGCCGCGCCTCCGCACGCGCCTGATGTTCGGGCTGCTCGAAGGGGTCGACCGCGGGCGCGGCGTCGTAGCCGGCCTTGCGCACCGTATCGATCAGCGACTGCGGGCTCGCGCGGTCAACGTCGAACTCGACGTGCGCTGATTCGGTCGCGAAATTGACGGCCGCATGTATGCCCTCGGTGCGGTTGAGCACCTTTTCGATCCGGGCGGCGCACGCGGCGCAGGTCATCCCGGTGAGTTCGAGGTCGATGGAACGGACGGCCATGGGCAGCGGACGACGGTCTTTCGTTGTAAATGCGGTCGATTCTACGCCGCGCAAGTTACTCGACAAAGGTCAGGCCCGCCGCGTGAAGAAACGGTCGACCGCGGCGATCGCCGTGTCGACGTCGGCACGCGCGACGTCGAGATGCGTCACCCATCGCTGCCGCGTGGTGCCGGTGATGTCCACGCCGGCCGCGCCGAGATGGGCGGCGAACGCCGTCGCGATGTCGGCGGGAACGCCGACGAACACCATGTTGGTCTGCGGCGATCCGACGTCGAGCTCTCCATGCCGGGCGAGGCCCGCGGCCAGCCGCGCCGCATTGTCGTGGTCCTCGGCCAACCGCTCGACGTGGTGGAGGAGCGCATGGCGGCAGGCGGCGGCGAGTATCCCCGCCTGCCGCATCCCGCCGCCCAGCATCTTGCGCCAGCGCCGCGCCGCCTGGATAAAATCGCGGTGTCCGCACAGCACGGAGCCGACCGGCGCGCCAAGCCCCTTCGACAGGCACACCGACACCGAATCGAAGCCGGTCGCAATGATGCGCGGCGCGACGCCCTGCTTCACTGCCGCATTCCACAGCCGCGCGCCGTCCAGATGCAGCGCCAGTCCGCGCCGATCGGCCAGCGCGCGCACCGCCGCGCTGTAGCCGTCCGGCAACACCTTGCCGCCGATCGTGTTCTCGAGCGCGATCAGCCGTGTGCGCGCGAAATGCGCGTCGTCGGGCTTGATCGCAGCTTCGATCGCCGCCACCGGCAACGTGCCGTCGACGGCATTGTCGAGCGGCTGCGGTTGCACGCTGCCCAGCACCGCCGCACCGCCGGCCTCGTAGCGGTACGTGTGCGCCTGCTGCCCGACGATGTACTCGTCGCCGCGCGCGCAGTGCGTCATCACGCCGATCAGGTTCGACTGCGTCCCCGAGGGGACGAACAGCGCCGCCTCGAAGCCCAGCAGTTCGGCGACCTCGGCCTGCAGCGCGTTGACGGAGGGATCGTCGCCGAACACGTCGTCGCCGACCGGCGCCGCCGCCATCGCGGCGCGCATGGCCGCCGTCGGTCGGGTGACGGTGTCGCTGCGGAAATCGGTCGCCATTACGTGCCCCCGTCGGTCGAAGTGCCGGCCGCGCGCCGCGTCAGCTTTCCCGCTTCAACTGCGGGAACAGGATCACGTCGCGGATCGACGGCGAGTCGGTGAGCAACATCACCAGCCGGTCGATGCCGATGCCTTCGCCTGCCGTCGGCGGCAGCCCGTATTCCATCGCCCGGATGTAGTCGGCGTCGTAATACATCGCTTCCTCGTCGCCGGCCTCGCGCGCTTCCGACTGGCCGCGAAAGCGCGCCGCCTGGTCTTCCGGATCGTTGAGTTCGGAGAAGCCGTTGGCGAGTTCTCGACCGGTGATGAAGAGTTCGAAACGGTCGGTCACCGCCGGATTCGCGTCGTTGGCGCGCGCCAGCGGCGACACGTCGGTCGGATGCGCAATGATGAACGTCGGCTGGATCAGCTTGTCCTCGGTCGTCGCCTCGAACAGTTTGAGCTGCAGCAGGCCGAGTTCGTCGCTCGCGAACACCTCGACCTCCATCGGCGTCAGGGCGGCCTTCAGATACTCGGGCCTGGCGAGTTCGGCCAGCGAATGCTGCGGCTGGTATTTGTGGATCGCCTCGGCCATCGTCAGCCGGTCGAACCGCCGGCCGAGGTCGATCGTCGCGCCCTGGTAGGTGACCGTCGCCGAACCGGTGACCTTCTGCGCGACCTCGCGGAACAGCGTCTCCGTGAGGTCCATCAGGTAGTGGTAGTCCTGGTAGGCCTCGTAGAACTCGAGCATCGTGAATTCAGGATTGTGCCGGGTCGAGATCCCCTCGTTGCGGAAATTGCGGTTGATCTCGAACACCTTCTCCAGCCCGCCGACCACCAGCTTCTTCAGGTAGAGCTCCGGCGCGACGCGCAGGAAGAGCTGCATGTCGAGTGCATTGTGGTGGGTCGTGAACGGCCGCGCGGCGGCGCCCCCGGGAATCGGATGCATCATCGGCGTCTCGACCTCGAGGTAGCCGCGGGCGACGAAGAATTCCCGGGTCGCCTGCACGATCTTCGAGCGCTTGAAGAACACTTCACGCGAGTCGGGATTGGTGATCAGGTCGACATAGCGCTGCCGGTAACGCTGCTCCTGGTCCGACAGGCCGTGAAACTTCTCCGGCAGCGGTCGCAGCGCCTTGGCCAGGAGCCGGATCGACGTCACCCTGACCGACAGCTCGCCGGTCTTGGTCCTGAACAGCGTTCCGTGCGCGCCGACCAGATCGCCCAGGTCCCAATGCTTGAACGCGTCGAGCGCCTGGGCGCCGATGGCGTCGAGCGTGACATAGAGCTGGATCCGGCCGCTCATATCCTGGATGGTCGCGAAGCAGGCCTTGCCCATCACGCGCTTCAACATCATCCGGCCCGCAACGCTGGCCGCAACCGCGAGCGGCTCGAGCTCGTCGTTGCTCATGGCGCCGTATTGCGCGTGCAGGTCGGCCGCGAGCGCGTCACGGCGGAAATCGTTGGGAAAGGCCTGCCCGTGCCCGCGCATCGCGGTGAGCTTGCCGCGGCGCTCGGCGATGATCTGGTTCTCGTCAGCCGCCGGTGCCGCCGGCGCCGGACCGCTCTTGTCGGACATTCTCACACTCCCTGTTTCAGGCTCGCCGCGATGAAATCGTCGAGATCGCCGTCGAGAACGCGTTGCGTATCGCCGACCTCGTGGTTGGTGCGCAGGTCCTTGATTCGCGACTGGTCCAGCACGTACGAACGGATCTGGTGGCCCCAGCCGATGTCGGTCTTCGAGTCCTCGAGCTTCTGCTGTGCTTCCTGCCGCTTGCGCAGCTCGAATTCGTACAGTTTCGACTTCAGCATCGCCATCGCCTCGGCGCGGTTCCGGTGCTGCGAGCGGTCGTTCTGGCACTGGACGACGATGTTGGTCGGCAGATGCGTGATCCGCACCGCGGAGTCGGTTTTGTTGATGTGCTGGCCGCCGGCGCCGGACGCGCGGAACGTGTCGATGCGCAGATCCGCCGGATTGATCTCGACCACGATCGATTCGTCGACTTCCGGGTAGACGAACACGCTGGCGAACGACGTGTGCCGCCGCGCGTTGGAATCGAACGGGCTCTTGCGCACCAGCCGATGGACGCCGACCTCGGTGCGCAGATAGCCGTAGGCGTAGTCGCCGGTCACCTTGACCGACGCGCTCTTGATCCCGGCGACGTCGCCGGCCGTCTCCTCCAGGAGATCGGTCTTGTACCCGCGACGCTCGCAGTAGCGCAGATACATTCGCAGCAGCATCGCCGCCCAGTCCTGCGCCTCGGTGCCGCCGGACCCGGCCTGGATGTCGATGAAGCACGGCGCGGGATCGAGCGGATGGTGGAACATCCGGCGGAACTCGAGGTCGCCCACCCCCGATTCGATCGCGGCGACATCCGGCGCGACGGCGTTGAGCGTGGCGTCGTCGCCTTCCGCGCGGGCGAGCTCGAACAGTTCGCCGCTGTCGCGCAGGCTCGTGTCGAGGGCGGTCAGCCGATGGACGACGCCTTCGAGCGCCTTTTTTTCCCTGCCGAGTTCCTGGGCGCGCTTGGGATCGTCCCAGATCTTCGGGTCTTCGAGCTCGCGCTCGACTTCGTGCAGCCGCACCGCCTTCACATCGAAGTCAAAGATACCTCCGCAGGTCGGCGGTGCGTTCCCGCAGACGGGCGAGTGTTCCGGCAATCTGATTGATCTGTTCCGCTTCCATGGCGACGCGATCTTTCCGGACAAATGAAAATTATAGCGCATCGGACGTCCAAGTCCTTGGGCGATGGAGGGTTTTCTCCGTTGTCCCGCTTGGGCCGCCGCCGCGTTTCGCCTATCATGTCGCCTCTTCGCCGGCACGTTCACCCCGGCGCGCCACCCCGAGGACTCCATGCCCACTTTCTACGTCAACAAGCAACGCGTCGACATCGGCGCGAGCGTCCCCGGCGACACGCCGCTGCTCTGGATCCTGCGCGACAGCCTGAATCTCACCGGCACCAAGTACGGCTGCGGCATGGCGCTGTGCGGCGCCTGCACCGTGCATATCGAAGGCCAGCCGGTGCGCTCGTGCCAGACGCCGCTGTCGTCGCTCAAAACCGGGGTCGAGATCACGACGATCGAGGGCCTGAAAACGAGGGAAGCGAAGGCGGTGCAGGCAGCCTGGGAAAAGCTCGACGTTCCGCAATGCGGCTACTGCCAGTCGGGCCAGATCATGTCGGCGTCGGCGTTGCTCGCACAAAAGAAAAGACCCACCGATGCCGACATCGACGCGGCAATGAACGGCAACGTTTGCCGCTGCGCGACCTATCAGCGCATCCGCGCGGCAATCAAGGAAGCGTCGAAGACGCTGGCCTCTTAGGAACATCATGCGCACTCATCGAATCGTCAATGCGAGCCGGCGCGGTTTTCTGAAGGCAAGCGCCGCCCTCTCCGCCTCGGCCGGCGGCTTGACACTCGGCCTCTGGCTGCCGAAGGCTTCCGCGGCAGACGCAACCCCTGCCGCCGCCCCCGCCGCCGACCCGAATGCATTCGTCCGCATCGGCCGCGACAACACCGTCACCGTCATCGCCAAGCACCTCGAAATGGGCCAGGGCACGTACACGGGCCTGGCCACGCTCGTCGCCGAGGAACTCGACGCGTCGTGGGACCAGGTGAAGGTAGAGGGGGCGCCGGCCGACGCGAAGCGCTACGCCAACCTGTTCTGGGGAGCGGCGCAGGGCACCGGCGGCTCGACGGCGATCGCCAACTCCTGGGACCAGTTGCGCAATGCCGGCGCCGCCGCGCGTGCGATGCTGGTTGCCGCAGCGGCGAAGCAGTGGAACATCCCCGCTGCGTCGATCACGGTCAGGAACGGCGTCGTCAGCGGCGGCGGCAAGAAGGCGACGTTCGGCGAGCTCGCCGAGGCGGCCGCCGCGCAGCCGGTCCCGAACGACATCAGGCTCAAGGAGCCGAAAGACTGGGTCCTCATCGGCAAGCACGTGCCGCGCAAGGACTCGCGCGCCAAGTCGAACGGCAGCGCGCAGTACACGCTGGATGTGAAATCGCCCGACATGCTCACCGCGCTCGTCGCCCATCCGCCGAAATTCGGCGCCCGCGTCAAGCGCTTCGATTCGCAGAGCGTCTCCGGTCTGCCAGGCGTGCGCTACGTCATCGAGGTGCCGAGCGGCGTCGCCGTCGTTGCGACCAATTTCTGGGCCGCGAAAAAGGGCCGCGACGCGCTGAAGGTCGAATGGGACGAAACGACGGCGATCAAGTTCTCGTCGGACGATATTCTCGCGGAGTACAAGGCGCTGGCGGCGAAGCCGGGGACCGTCGCGCGCAACGATGGCGATGTCGCGAAGGCGATGGCAGGCGCGGCAAAGACGCTGGAGGCCGCCTACGAATTCCCGTTCCTCGCGCACGCGGCGATGGAACCGCTGGACTGCGTGGTGAAGCTCGGCAGGGACGGCTGCGAGGTCTGGAACGGCGAACAGTTCCAGACCGGCGACCAGTATTCGGTGGCGCGAACCGTGGGCCTCAAGCCGGAGCAGGTGAAGATCAACATGCTCTATGCCGGCGGCAGCTTCGGCCGCCGCGCAAATCCGGCCGGCGACTACCTGGTCGAGGCGGCGTCGATCGCCAAGGCGCTGGCGGTCGCCGGCAATTACGACGTTCCGGTGAAGCTCGTATGGACGCGCGAGGACGACATGAGGGCGGGTTACTACCGGCCCGCGTATTACCACACGATCAAGGCCGGCCTCGACGCCTCCGGCAACGTCGTCGCCTGGCAGCATCGCATCGTCGGACAGTCGATTCTCGGCGGCACCGCGTTCGAGTCGATGATGGTCAAGGACGGCATCGACGCGACGTCGGTCGAGGGCGCGTCGACGCTGCCCTACGCGATCCCGAATCTCGCCGTGGATCTGCATTCGCCGAAAGTCGGCGTGCCGGTCCTGTGGTGGCGCAGCGTCGGCTCCACGCACACCGCCTACTCGACCGAGGCTTTCGTCGACGAACTCGCGAAGCTCGCGGGCAGGGACGCGGTCGAATTTCGACGCGCAATGCTCGCCGGGCATCCGCGCCATCTCGCCGTGCTGGAACTCGCGGCCAAGCAGGCCGGATGGGGCGTGCCGCTGCCCCCTGGCAAGGCCGGCGAGAAACGCGGGCGCGGCGTCGCGGTCCACGAATCGTTCAATACCGTCGTCGCGCAAGTCGTCGACGTCACGGTGAAGGAAAAGCAATTTAGCGTCGACCGTGTCGTTTGCGCGGTCGATTGTGGCATCGCCGTGAATCCGGACGTCGTGCGGGCGCAGATGGAAGGCGGCATCGGCTTCGGGCTGTCGGCGGCGCTGTACGGGAAGATTACGTTGAAGGACGGCGCGGTCGAGCAATCGAATTTCCACGACTATCCGGTGTTGCGGATCAGCGAAATGCCGAAGGTCGAGGTTCACATCGTGCCCTCGGCGAACAAGCCGACCGGCGTCGGCGAGCCGGCCACGCCGGTGATCGCGCCCGCGCTGGCCAACGCGCTGGCCAACGCCACCGGCCAGCGTTTGCGCATCCTTCCGCTACAGCTCGCGTGACCGCCGCGCGCGGTCCCATCCCGGACGGC
>JAAFGU010000114.1 GCA_010365205.1 Aromatoleum sp.
GACTGGCACTGTGCACGCTCGCCGTCGAACTTGGCGTGAGCGCGGTGCCGGATCTGGGGCCGCTGCTCGCGCAACTCGTGGCGCCGCTGGTCGCCGCCGGCATGGTGTATGCGGCCGCGGCGACGGACCGCGGTGGCGGGGCGTCGCTCCGATACGCGATCGCGGTGTTCGCAGCGCCTGCGGGCGCGATTGCCGCCATCGTCGCGGCCAATCTGGTCACCTTCGCCGGCGAGGCGCTCGCGGCCTGGTGGATCGCCGACGTCAACCTGCTCGCTCCCGGCGACGGAGCGGATTTCTCCAAGGCCGCGATCGTGGGGATGGTGGCGATGAGCGTGCTCGCGTCGCTGCCCGTTGCGTTCGTCCCGTTTCACGTGCTGCTCGAGCGAGCGCCCGCCGGCGCCGCGTTTCGCGCGAGCTGGGATGCCTTCGCGCTCAACACCTTGCCGCTGCTGGCCTACGCGGCCGCGGCGCTGGTGCTGGTCGCGTTCGGTGCGGCGACGATGGGACTCGGACTGCTGCTGGCGCTGCCGCTGCTGGCGACCGCCGGATACTCCGCGTGGAAGGACGTCTTCGGCGTGCGCGACACGCCGGCCTGACGCTCGTTCCGGCTCAGGCGGACGGTCGCAGTTCGAATCCGGCTAGCGGCTCGACCGGCACCGGAGCGACAGCAACGTTCGACACGTTCGCCGACGGTGGCCCGCGCCGGCACCACGCGAGCGTCCGCTCGACGCCAACGGCATCGCCCTGCACCAGCGCCTCGACGGCGCCGTCGCGCAGGTTGCGCACCCATCCGGCGATGCCGGACTCCCGCGCGACTTCGATTAACGCGTAGCGAAAGCCGACCCCCTGGACGCGGCCGCTGATCACCAGCCTGCGCGCGATCATGCGGCGAGCGACGAGCTGCCGCCGCGCCGCCGCGTGTACATCAGCAGAGCCGCAACCGTCTTCACGTCGGTGATGTCGCCGCGATCGAGCGCCGCCAGCATCTCGTCGGTGCTCATCGCGTCGATCTCCAGAAACTCGCCTTCGTCGAGCTTCGCGCCGACGTGGCTCAGACCCTCGGCGAGGAAGATATCGATTGCCTCCGTCGAGTACGAAACGACCGTGTGCACGCGGCCAAGCGGCGTCCACGTCGTCGCCTCGTAGCCGGCCTCTTCGATCAATTCCCGCCGCGCACTGATCAGCGCGTTTTCGCCCGGATCGCGCTTGCCGGCCGGGAATTCGAGCATCACGCGATCGAGCGGATACCGGAACTGCCGTTCGACGACCAAGCGCCGGTCGGCGCGGACCGCCACGATCAGCACCGCACCGGGATGGACGATGTACTCGCGCGTCGCGGTCGTCCCGTCGGGCAGGCGCACGACGTCTCTTCGGACGTGAAGCAACTTGCCGTCGAAGACGCATTCCGACTCGATCTTGGTTTCGACGAGGTGACGAAGGTCGGTGTCGGTGGTCATGTCAAAGGGAGGAAGCGAGCCAGTCCCTCGCCGCCAGGAAATCGGAATAGAGCCCCGCCTCGGGCGAGCCGGGCTCGGGCGTCCAGTCGTAGCGCCATTTCACCACCGGCGGCAGCGACATCAGGATCGCCTCGGTCCGCCCGTTCGACTGCAGACCGAAAAGCGTGCCGCGGTCCCACACCAGGTTGAACTCGACGTACCGGCCGCGACGATACGCCTGGAAGTCGCGCTCACGCTCGCCGTACGGCACGTCGCGGCGCCGCGCCAGGATCGGCGCGTACGCGTCGAGGAAGCGGTCGCCGACGCCTTTTGTCAGCGCGAAGCAACGGTCGAAACCGCCGTCGCAAAGATCGTCGAAGAAGATGCCGCCGACGCCGCGCGGCTCTTTCCGGTGCTTCAGGTAGAAGTACTCGTCGCACCATCGCTTGTACTTCGCGTGCATGTCCGCGCCGAACGGCGCGAGCGCGTCGCGGCAGGTCCGATGAAAATGGACGGCGTCCTCGTCGAACCCGTAATAGGGCGTCAAGTCCATCCCGCCGCCGAACCACCATACGTCGTCTTCGCCGCCGGCATCCGGAGCGTGGGCGGCGAACATCCTGACGTTGAGGTGAACCGTTGGCACGTACGGATTGCGCGGATGCAGCACCAGCGAAACGCCCATCGCTTCCCAGGCGCGGCCGGCGAGCCCCGGGCGCGAAGCGGTCGCCGACGGCGGCAGCTTTTCGCCCTTCACGTGCGAGAAGTTGACGCCGCCGCGTTCGAATACGTTGCCGTCCTCGAGCACGCGCGACACCCCGCCGCCGCCTTCGGGCCGCGCCCACTCGTCGCGCCCGAACGGGCGGCCATCGATCGCTTCGAGACAGGCCACGAGACGGGCCTGCAGGTCGAGGAAATATTCGCGGGGCGCGGTGATGTTCATGGCAACCGGGGGAACGGGTGGAACGGGAACGGTTCGGCAGAGACCGCCGATGCTACCGGCGCATGCGCCTCGCCGCAACCGGGCTCACGGCTTGCGCGGCGCCAGTGCGCGGAAGCCGATGTCGGTGCGGAATTGCATGCCGTCGAAGCGGATTTCGGCGATCGCGGCGTACGCGGCGCGCTGCGCCTGCCTGAGCGAGTCGCCGAGCGCGGTCACGCACAGCACGCGGCCTCCGTTGACGACGATGCTCCGGTCCTCCAGCGCCGTGCCCGCATGAAATACCTTGCAGTCCGGATGCGCGGCAGGCGTCACGCCATCGAGGCCCGTGATCGCGTCGCCCCTGCGGGGGCGGTCCGGATAGCCATGAGCGGCCAGGACGACGCCGAGCGCCGCGCGGCGGTCCCATTCCGCCTCGACGCGGTCCAGCGTGCCGTTGACCGCATGCTCGGCGAGGTCGACCAGGTCGGACTTCAATCGCAGCATGATCGGCTGCGTCTCGGGATCACCCATCCGGCAGTTGAATTCGAGCACCCGCGGCGTACCGGCTTCGTCGATCATCACCCCCGCATAGAGAAAGCCGGTGTAGGGAATCCCGTCGGCTGCCATGCCGTTGACGGTCGGAAGGATGATCTCGCGCATGATTCGCGCGTGCAGCTCCGGCGTCACCACCGGCGCCGGCGAGTACGCGCCCATCCCGCCGGTATTCGGCCCCCGGTCGCCGTCCTGCAGCCGCTTGTGGTCCTGGCTCGACGCGAGCGGCAGCACATTGCGCCCGTCCACCATGACGATGAAGCTCGCCTCCTCGCCGAGGAGGAAATCCTCGACGACGACGCGCGCCCCGGCCGCGCCCATCGCATTGCCGACGAGCATCGCGTCGATCGCCGCTTGCGCATCGGCGACGGTGGCGGCCACCACGACGCCCTTGCCCGCCGCGAGGCCGTCGGCCTTGACCACGATCGGGGCACCGTGCTCGCTCACGTAGGCGCGCGCCTCTCCGGGGTCGGTGAATGTCCGCGACGCGGCCGTCGGAATCCCGTGCCGCGCCATGAACGCCTTCGCGTAATCCTTCGAGCTTTCGAGCTGCGCCGCCGCCTGCGACGGCCCGAAGATCCTGAGGCCGGCGGCGCGGAATGCGTCGACGATGCCGGCCGCGAGCGGGGCCTCCGGGCCGACGATCGTCAGCGCGACCTGGCGTTCGCGCGCGAACGCGACGAGATCGGGAATGGCCGTGACGTCGACGTTGGTGAGATCGGCCTCACGCGCGGTGCCGGCGTTGCCGGGCGCGACGAAGACCTTTGCCGAGCGCGGCGATTGCGCAATCTTCCACGCCAGCGCGTGCTCGCGTCCCCCGCCGCCGATGACGAATATGATCACCGGGCGAGAATCAGTGACGGAAATGACGGACCGCGGTGAATACCATCGCGATCCCGCGCTCGTCGGCCGCGGCGATCACCTCATCGTCGCGCATGCTGCCGCCGGGCTGGATCACCGCGACGGCGCCGTTGTCGGCGACGACATCGAGGCCGTCGCGAAAGGGGAAGAACGCATCGGAGGCGACGACGGACCCGGCGAGCGACAAATGCGCGTTCGCCGCCTTGGCCGCGGCAATGCGCGTCGAATCGACGCGGCTCATCTGGCCCGCGCCGATGCCCAGTGTCTGGCCGCCGACGCAGTAAACGATTGCATTGGATTTCACGTACTTTGCGACCCGCCAGGCGAACAGCAGGTCGGTGAGCTGCGCCGCGGTCGGCGCCCTGCGGGTTGCGACCTCGAGGTCGGGCGCCAGCACGTCGCGCAGGTCGGCCGACTGCACCAGCAGCCCGCCGCCGACGCGCTTGAAGTCGAACTGCGGCGAGGCAAAGGCGGCAGCCGGCGGCAGCGGCACCTCGAGCACGCGGACATTCTTCTTCTGTCCGATCACGGCGAGCGCATCGGCGGTGTAGGCGGGCGCGATCAGCACCTCGAGAAACTGCGCCGATACGGCTTCGAGCGTCGCCGCGTCGACCGGGCGATTGAACGCGATGATGCCGCCGAATGCGGACGTGGGGTCGGTCGCGAACGCCTTTCGGTATGCGTCGAGCGGCGTCGCGGCGATCGCGACGCCGCAGGGGTTCGCGTGCTTGACGATGACGCAGGCGGCGCCGGTGTCGAACGCCGCGAACGACTTCACGCATTCCCACGCGGCGTCGCTGTCGGCGATGTTGTTGTAGGACAGTTCCTTGCCCTGCAGCTGCCGGTACGTTGCGATCGATCCGAGCGCCGGTTTTTCGTCGCGGTAGAACGCGGCCTGCTGGTGCGGATTCTCGCCGTAACGCAGATCCTGGACCTTTTCCTCCTGCAGATTGAAACGATCGGGAAACGCGGCGGCGGCGCCGTCCGGTCCGCGCGCGGTCAGCCAGTTCGAAATCGCGCCGTCATATGCCGCCGTATGCGAAAAGGCCTTGCGCGCCAGCGCGAATCGCGTCGGCGCCGTCAGCGCGCCGCCGCTCGCCTCGAGTTCGGCCAACAGCGGGGCGTAATCGGCAGGATCGACGACGATGCCGACGTGCCGCCAATTCTTCGCCGCGGCGCGCACCATTGCCGGGCCGCCGATGTCGATGTTCTCGATCGCATCGTCGAGCGTGCAGGCCGGTTTCGCCACCGTCTCGCGGAACGGGTAGAGGTTTACCACGACGAGATCGATCGCCGGAATGCCGTGCTGTTCGAGCGCCGCCGCGTGCGCCGGGAGATCGCGCCGCGCGAGGATGCCGCCGTGCACCTTCGGATGCAGCGTCTTCACGCGGCCGTCGAGCATCTCGGGAAAGCCGGTGTAGTCGCCGATCTCGGTCACCGCCAACCCGGCGTCGGCGAGCGCCTTGGCGGTGCCGCCAGTCGACAGGAGCCGCACGCCGAGGCCGGCCAGCCCACGGGCGAATTCGACCAGGCCGGTCTTGTCGGAGACCGAGAGTAGTGCCTGGGCGATCGGCGCGGGCATGCGGAAATCCGGTCGGCGAACGCCGCCGGTCAGCGGATGCCGTACTTGCTGAGCTTGGTTCGCAGCGTGTTGCGGTTCATCCCCAGCATGTCCGCCGCCTGGGTCTGATTGCCGCCGGCGCGCTCCATCACCGTCGCGATAACCGCCCGCTCGACGTGGTTGATCACCATGTCATAGATGCCGTGCGGAGACTCTCCGTCCAGCTTGCGGAAATATTCGTCGAGCGACTTCTCGACCGTCTTGCCGATCTCGTTGTTGCCGTTGATCCGGATTGTTTTTCTCACGCGGCCAGGGCCTCCCCGCCCCATTGCGATGCCTGCCTCTGTGCGCCGAATGCCGCGCGGGCATCCACGATCTCGACCGGCGGCCGGCAATAGTCGAGACGCACACCGCGTTCGGCGAGATCGTCGAAAAAACGGTGGACCGCGGCGATTTGTTGCGCCATCGTCTCCACGCCGTTTACGTCCCGGCGGAACGCGTCGCTTCCGGCGAGATCCTTCGTGTACCAGCCGAGGTGCTTGCGCGCGATCCGCACGCCCGCCTCCTCGCCATAGAGTTCGTAATGGTCGGCCAGATGCTCGACGATCAGTGCGCGCGCCTCGGCGACTTCCGGTGGCGGCAGGTGCGTGCCGTGTTCGAGAAAATGCCCGATTTCGCGGAAGATCCACGGCCGGCCCTGCGCCGCGCGGCCGATCATGATCGCGTCGGCCCCGGTCTGGTCGAGGACACGCCGTGCCTGCTCCGGCGTCGAGATGTCGCCATTGGCGATGACGGGAATCGAAACCGCCGCCTTCACCGCGCGAATCGTCTCGTACTCGATCGGGCCGACGAATGCGCACGCCCGCGTGCGGCCATGGACCGCCAACGCCTGGATGCCGGCCGCCTCGGCGATCCGCGCGATGCGCAACGCGTTCCGTTGATCGGGATGCGCGCCCGTGCGGATCTTGAGAGTGACGGGCACGTTCACCGCCCGCACCACGGCGTCCAGGATCGCGGCGACCAGCGTCTCGTTGGACAGCAACGCCGAACCCGCCGCGACGTTGCAGACCTTTTTTGCCGGGCACCCCATGTTGATGTCGATGATCTGCGCGCCCCGGTCGACGTTGTAGCGGGCGGCGTCGGCCATCATCTGCGGGTCGGCGCCGGCGATCTGCACGGCGATCGGCGCGACTTCGCCGACGTGATCGGTCCGCCGCAGCGACTTTCCGGTGTTCCACAACCTGGGGTTCGACGCCACCATCTCGGAAACCGCGTAGCCGGCGCCCAGCCGTTTGCACAACCGGCGGAATGGCCGGTCGGTCACGCCCGCCATCGGCGCAACGGCGAGGTTGTTCGGAAGTGCGTACGGTCCGATGTGCACAAGCGCTAGAGCCGAAATGAGGAGCCGGAGAACGCGGCGCGGGGATCGGATTATACCGGTTTTGCCGCCGCCGAATTCCGCGTTTCGACAATCGCCGCGACATTGCGTCACATTGTTGCCTTCACCCACGCAGGCGCGCGGCTCCGGACATCGTCGGCGCACCGAAGCGACGCGCGGAGGTGCAAAGTGAGCGCCAACCTGCGCGCCTGGCGCGTCGGAGTCTAGCGCAGTCCAAACAGCATCGCTCGCGTGAATGCCCGCTTCACCGGCGGCACCGCGTCCAGCAGGGTCAGCGCGACGCCGCGCGGCCAACGAACGAATGGCGAATCGTTGCCGAAGACGCCGATGAGCCCGTGCGTGAACGCGATACCGGCCAGGCGATCGGGCCGGCGGGCGCGCAGGTAGCGATCGAGCATCGCCCGCTCGCCGATCGCTTCGCGCGGCGTGTCGACAATTACCTGCGCCAGCTGCCATGCGTCGCGCAGGCCGACGTTGAACCCCTGCCCGGCCACCGGATGCAGCGTCTGCGCCGCATTGCCCAACACCACGCAGTGCGCGGCCGCCGGATCGCGTGCATATTCCATCCGAAGCGGAAACATCCGGCGATCGGCCACCCGCTCGAAACGGCCCGCGTCCGTTCCAAAGTGCTTCGCCAGCGCGGCAAGGAAATCGGCATCGTCGAGCGCGATCAGCGCCTCCGCGTGAGCCGCGGTCGCGGTCCAGACGAGGCCGTAATGGTCGCCCTCCGGCAGCAGCGCCACCGGACCCTCCGGCGTGAAACGCTCATAGGCGCGGCCCTCGTGCGGC
>JAAFGU010000115.1 GCA_010365205.1 Aromatoleum sp.
TCGGGCCGTGCCGCGCGCGCGCGCATTCATCCTGCTCGCCGCCGCTTCGCTGCTGGGTGCATGCGCTGCAGTTCCGCCCGCCGCGCCGCCCCGGGCCGAGGCGATCGCTTTGGACCCGGCCTTCGCAATCGAGGGGCGTCTGTCCGCCAGGCGCGGGACCGATGCGGTGGCGGCGAATTTCCTGTGGACCCATCAGCCGGGCGCCGATACGATCGCGCTGAGCTCGCCGCTGGGCCAGATGCTTGCCAAGCTCTCCGGCACCACCAGCGGCGGGGCACGGATCGAGCGCGTCGACGGCACCGTGGCCGAAGCCGCGGACTGGGAGTCGCTGACGTTGCGCACGCTCGCTGTACCGCTGCCGGTGACCGGACTCGCGTGGTGGATCCGCGGCGTCCCGCATCCTCTCGCGGCGCATGCGATGGAACCGGACGGCGCCGGGCGGCCCGCCGTGCTGCGGCAGGATGGCTGGGAGATCGTCTACGCCTATGCCGACGACGCAGCACGATTGCCGTCGCGCGTCCGCCTCACTTGGCCGGAGGTGGAAGTCCGGATCGCGATCGATCGCTGGCAGTAGCGCGCGCCGACGGCGACAATGGCGCGATGAGTACGCTGACCGTGCCGGCACCGGCAAAGCTCAACCTTTTTTTGCACGTGACCGGGCGCCGACCCGACGGCTATCACACGCTCGAATCGCTTTTCGTCGCACTGGATCACGGTGACACGATCACGCTGACGCGGCGCGAGGATGGCGCCATCATCCGCGTCACCGAGCTGCCCGGCGTCGCGCCGGAACGCGATCTCGCGGTTCGCGCGGCACTTGCGCTGCAGCGCGAGACCGGGACCACACTCGGCGTCAGCCTCGCGGTGGTCAAGCGCATTCCGCCGGGCGGCGGCCTGGGCGGCGGCAGTTCGGATGCCGCGTCCGTGCTGCTCGGACTCAATCGGCTATGGCGCCTGGATCTTCCGCGGGCCGCGCTGATGCCGATCGGGCTCGCGCTCGGCGCCGATGTTCCGTTCTTTATTTTCGGCGAGCCCGCAGTCGCGCGCGGGATCGGCGAGCAACTCACCGCCGTCTCGCTTCCCGTGTGCTGGTTCGCCGTGATCGCGCCGCCCGTCGCGGTGTCGACGGCCGCGATGTTCAGCGTCGCCGAATTGACACGCGACACGCCGTCAGCGAAAATGAACGTCTTTTCCGAGGGTTATGGACGGAATGACCTGCAACCCGTTGCGGTGGCACGTTTTCCGGACATCGCCTCGGCGCTGGCGGTGCTTCGCCTGCGGTCGCCGGAGGCGAGAATGACCGGTTCGGGGGGTTGTGTGTTCGCACCGTTTGCGACCGAGACGGAGGCCCGCGCCGCTTTCGACCTGCGGCCCGCCGGCATGCACGGCTTTGTCGCGCGGTCGCTCGCACGCCATCCGCTTGCATGTCTCGCTTGACGTTCGGTTCGGGTTCCATGCCGGCTCGATGCGCTTGCCGCGATTTGGCAGGCGCGCCGTTTTTCCGCTGGGGAGTCGCCAAGTGGTAAGGCACCGGATTTTGATTCCGGCATTCGTAGGTTCGATCCCTACCTCCCCAGCCACTCATCGATGGGCAGGCTCGCCTCGCATCGCGGCGGCCTGTGCAATGTGTCCGGGCAGGTGACATGGCCTTCGAACGCATGAGAGTCTTCACGGGCAACGCGAACCCGAAGCTGGCCGAGGCGGTCTGCCGCCACCTCAACATCAGCCTTGGCCGATGCGTCGTCGGGCGATTCTCGGACGGCGAGGTCATGGTCGAGCTGCTCGAAAACGTCCGCGGCCGTGACGTGTTCATCCTGCAGTCGACGTGCGCGCCGACCAACGACAACCTGATGGAAATCCTGGTGATGACGGACGCGTTGAAGCGCGCGTCCGCCGGACGCATCACCGCGTGCATCCCCTATTTCGGGTACGCGCGGCAGGACCGCCGGCCCCGCTCGGCGCGGGTGGCGATCACCGCCAAGGTGGTTGCCGACATGGTCACTACGGTGGGCGTCAACCGGGTGATGGTGATGGACCTCCACGCCGACCAGATACAGGGCTTTTTCAACATCCCCGTCGACAACATTTACGCGACGCCCGTGTTGCTGGGCGATCTGTGGAAGCAGAACTACGACGACCTGCTCGTCGTGTCGCCGGACGTCGGCGGCGTCGTCCGCGCCCGCGCCATCGCAAAGCGACTGGACTCCGAACTTGCGATCATCGACAAGCGTCGACCGCGCGCGAACGTCTCCGAAGTGATGAACATCATCGGCGACGTCAACGGCCGCACGTGCGTCATCATGGACGACATCGTCGACACGGCAAACACGCTGTGCAAGGCGGCCACAGCGCTCAAGGAGCATGGCGCGAAGAAGGTCGTCGCCTACTGCACCCATCCCGTCCTGTCCGGCGGCGCCGTCCCGCGGATCGCCGAATCCGAGTTGGACGAGCTCGTCGTCACCGATACGATTCCGCTCACCGACGAGGCACGGGGCTGTTCCCGAATCCGCCAGCTCTCGTCCGTGCAACTCCTCGCCGAGACGATGACACGCGTCTCGAACGAGGAGTCGGTGAGTTCGCTCTTCACCGAGTAACGGCGCTCTTCGGCGGCCACGGTCCGTCTGCGCGCGGCCGGCGTTGGCAAGCGGGTCCTTTTTCGGGTTATAATTCAAGGCTTTCCCCGATCGTGACCACGTGATCGGGATGTCGCCAACCGCGGACGACCGGCCGGGCCTCCCGCAAAACGCCCCCTCCGGAAGGCTGCAGACATCAGGAGTCGCACCATGCAATTCGAATTCACCGCCTTCGTCCGCACCCAGGAAGGCCGCGGCGCCAGCCGCCGCATGCGCCGCACCGGCAAGGCGCCCGGCATCGTGTATGGGGGCACGGTCGCCCCGCAGCCGATCGAACTCGATCACAACGCGCTGTTCCACGCGCTGCGCAACGAAGCGTTTCATGCGTCGATCCTGACCATGACGATCGGCGGGGCAGCGACAAAGGTGCTTCTGCGCGACGTGCAGATGCACCCGTTCAAGAACGAAATCCTGCATGTCGACTTCCAGCGCATCGACGAAAACAAGAAGATCCACGTGAAGGTACCGCTGCACTTTTCGAACGGCGAGAACTCGCCCGCGGTGAAGGAGTCGGGCGCGATCGTCAGCCACGTGAAGACGGAACTCGACATTGCGTGCCTGCCGAAGGACCTTCCGGAATTCATCGAGGTGGACCTCTCGGAACTCGCCGTCGGCCAATCGATCCACGTGTCCGGGATGAAGCTGCCCGGGGGCGTCTCGGCGGTCGTCCGCGGCAAGGTGGATCCGGTTGTCGCCACGGCGGTGGTCCCGCGCGCCCAGGCCGAGACGGAGGAAGTCGCGCCCGAGGCCATCGAGGGCGCTGTCGTTGCTCCGGTCGTCGAAGCGGCGCCGGGCGAGAAGGCAGGCGAAAAGAAGGAGCCCGCGAAGGAAGACAAGAAAAAAGAATCCGGGAAGGACGACAAGAAGAAGGGATCCGGGAAGGACGACAAGAAGAAGTAAGCCTTCGCCGTCACTTCGACACGAGGGCTCGCCGCATGCATTCCGGCGGGCCTTTTTGTTGCGGCGGCCGAACCTGACCTGCAGACCTCGACATGGGTGCACCGATCCGGCTCGTTGTCGGCCTGGGCAACCCGGGCCGCGAATACGGCGCGACTCGACACAACGCCGGATTCTGGTTCGTCGACGCGCTGGCGTCGCGCCTGTCGGCAGCGTTCGTCAGCGAAGGGAAGTTTCACGGCGCCGTCGCGCGGGCGCTGTCCGACGTGCGGCTCCTGAAGCCCGGAACCTACATGAACCTGTCGGGGCGCTCGGTCGCGGCGCTGGCGCGGTTTTTTGCGATCGAGCCCGAGGAGATTCTCGTCGCCCACGACGAGCTCGATCTGTCTCCGGGCGACCTCAAGTTGAAATTTGGTGGCGGCCATGCCGGGCACAACGGTCTGCGAGATATTGCGGTTCAGCTCGGAACGCCGGAATTCTGGCGTTTGCGAATGGGCATCGGCCACCCGCGCGACTCGGCGATCCCGCAGCAGGACGTCGCCGACTACGTGCTGGCGCTGCCGCTAAGCGACGAGAAGGCCGCGATCAAGAGCGCGCTGGAAAAGGGACTCGACGCCTGGCCGGCTTTGGCCGCAGGCGACTTCGAGCGGGCGATGCTCGTGCTGCACACCAAGGAAAAATAGATGAGCCTCAAATGCGGCATCGTCGGTCTGCCCAATGTCGGCAAGTCCACGCTTTTCAACGCGCTGACGCGGGCGGGGATCGCCGCGGAAAACTATCCGTTCTGCACGATCGAGCCCAACGTCGGAATCGTCGAAGTACCCGATCCGAGGCTTGCGGCGCTCGCCGCGATCGCGCGTCCGGAGAAGGTGCTGCCGGCGATCGTCGAATTCGTCGACATCGCCGGGCTCGTCGCCGGCGCCTCGAAAGGCGAGGGCCTCGGCAACAAGTTCCTCGCCAACATCCGCGAGACCGATGCGATCGCCCACGTGGTCCGCTGCTTCGAGGACGACAACGTGGTCCACGTTGCGGGCAAGGTGAATCCGATCTCGGATATCGAAACGATCAACACCGAGCTTGCGCTGGCCGATCTCGCGGCGGTCGCAAAACAGATCTCGAAGTACGAGAAGCCCGCGCGCGCCGGGGACAAGGAAGCGATCCGGATCGTCGCGGCGCTGAAAAAAATCGAGACGGTGCTCGACGCCGGAAACCCCGCGCGCACTGCCGACCTGTATGCCGAAGAGAGCGAAGTGCTGCGTCCGTTCTTTCTGCTGACGATGAAACCGACGCTCTACGTGGCCAACGTCGCCGAGCGCGGATTCCACGACAATCCGCTGTTGGCCGCGGTCGAGGCGCACGCGGCGAGGGAAGGGGCGCCGGTCGTCGCTGTCTGCGCGGCGCTGGAGGCCGAGATTGCCGACCTCGACGGCGAGGACATGCTCGCGTTCCTGCAGGACCTTGGCTTGGCGGAACCCGGGCTCGACCGCGTGATTCACGCCGGGTACAAATTGCTCGGGCTCGAGACGTACTTCACCGCCGGACCGAAGGAGGTCCGGGCTTGGACGATCCATATCGGCGACACCGCACCGCAGGCCGCCGGCGTCATCCATACCGATTTCGAGAAGGGCTTCATCCGGGCCGAGGTAATCGGCTATGCCGACTTCATCGTCTGCAAGGGCGAGCACGGAGCGAAGGAGCACGGCAAGATGCGGCTCGAAGGCAAGGAGTACGTCGTCAAGGATGGCGACGTCATGCATTTCCGGTTCAACGTCTGAACAACGGTGCTTTGACGAGAGCGCAGCTGCTTCACGCAGACCCTGCGTGGCGCCTTCACATGCTGCACCAATCCCCCTCTGTTGCCGGACGTCGGCGAGTCTAGACAAGTCATACCCAACGCTGGAGCATCGCTCCGGCGGCGACACCACCCGCTGCCTGATTGTTTGACCATGTTCACCTCCGGCACAAGCGCTCCTGACGCCTCACCCGAAAGGGAGATGCTGCGTCTGACCTCCGGGCACCTCACGGCACAAGCCCTACGGGTTTTCGCCTCTCTCGGTCTGCCGGATATCCTGCGAGAAGGGCCGAAGTCCGCCGCCGACCTCGCCCTGGCGACCAAGTCGGACGCGACGACCCTTTTCCGGACGCTCCGGTTTCTTGCGACCATCGACATCGTCAAACGGGACGAGAACGGCGAGTTCAGCCTCACCCGACTCGGCCGCACGCTGTGCAAGCGACCCAACCCGGTCATTCATGACAACACCTTGCTCGCGTGCTCCGCTTTGCATTGGACTGCGATCGGAAACCTCCTGCACGCGGTGAAGACCGGCGAGAACGCGTTTCGGGCAATACACGGGAAGGCCTACTTCGAATCCCTCGGCGAGAATCCCGAGGAAGCGGGCATCTTCAATGCCGCGATGAACTCGGCATCGCAAATCGGCATCGGCGCGATTCTTGCGGCTTACGATTTTTCGGCATTTCGGTCGGTCGTCGACGTTGCAGGAGGTGAAGGAGCGCTGCTGCGGGGGATCCTGGCGCGGCACAAGCATGTGCGCGGGATATTGTTCGATGCAACTGACGCAATCGAACAGCAGGTGCCGGACGAAATGGTGGCTGACCGGCTCACGACAATCCGGGGTGACTTCTTCTCCTGTGTTCCTCCGGGCGCGGACGCTTACCTGCTTCGCCGGATCCTGCACAACTGGAACGATCAGGAAGCCATCACGATACTGCGCCAGTGCCGCGGCGCGATGCCGCGTTCGAGCAAACTGCTGATCATCGAGCTTGCCGCACCGCAACCTGGTGACTCCGGATTCGATTGGGCGTTTCTGGACATGCTCATGATGCTGATCAACGGCGGGCGCGAACGCAGCTTGCACGAGTTCGAACAAATACTGGAGGCTGCGGGGTTCTCGTGCCCGCGCGTCATTCTCACCCGTTCTCCGTATTGGATTCTTGAATCTGCGCCGGCGTAAGCGTCGCTGCACCTGCTAGACTGGGAAAAAATGCATAGTGCGCGAGAGAACACACCATGTCAGCGGCCAATCTCGGCATAATCGGCCAGCGACTGGAGGAACTGGCGAGGCGCGTGCCAGGCAAGACTGCGCTCGTCGAGGCGAACGCCAGTGTCGACTACGCGCGGCTCGAATCGCGCACCCGCGCCATTGCCGCGCAGGTCATCGCCGCCGCTGGAATTCCGCCGGGCTTCGCGGCGCTACTCTTCGAAACAAAGCTCCCGGCGGTCGAGGCGATGTTCGGCACGCTGCGCGCGGGTCACGCCTATGTTCCGCTGGACGCCGGCGATCCGGACGAGCGCCTGCGCTTCATCCTCGCCGACAGCCGGCCCGCGGTCCTGCTGACCGACAGCGGGCGCTACGAACGTGCGTGCGCGCTGGCGCGTTCCGGATGCGCCGTCATCGACATCGGACGCATGGAACCGCCGGACGAGACGCTTGTGCTTCCGGACGTGCCGCCGCAGGCGCGGGCCTATCTCCTCTACACGTCCGGCTCGACGGGTCAGCCGAAGGGGGTCAGCCAAACCGTCGACAACCTGAGATTCTTCGCCGACGCGTACGTCAAGGCTTTGCGCATCACCGAGGCCGACCGTTTGTCGCTGCTATTCGCGGTGAATTTCGCCGGGTCGCTGATGCACATCTTCGGCAGCCTCTTCACCGGTGCAACGCTGTGTGCGTACGACATGCGCCGGGACGGTATTCCGCGGCTCGCGGACTGGCTCGATCGCGAACGGATCACGGTCCTCCATACCATTCCGACCATCTTTCGCGAGCTGTGCAACAGCCTCGCACCGGAACGCCGGCTCGCGCACCTCAGAGGGATCGACATCGGTGGCGAGGCCGCGTTCGCGAGCGACTTCGAGATGTTCTGCAGCCATACACTGGACCACTGCATGCTCGTCAACCACCTGGCGGCCACCGAGAACGACATCATCGCCCAGCATGTCGTCGGGCACGGC
>JAAFGU010000116.1 GCA_010365205.1 Aromatoleum sp.
CGTCCGCGGCGCAATCCGCGGCGGCGCCCGCGCCCCCGGTGCCGGCAGTTCCCTCGGTTTCCAACTCCGCCGCCGCCGATGCCGATCCAGTGCTGATCGGCAACGCGACCGCGCAGGTGCGCAGGAGCGACTACCTCCTCGAGCTGCAGCGGATGCCCGCCGAGGCTCGCGGCGGCTTCGGCAACAACAAGCGCCGCATCGAGGAGCTGCTGGCGCGGCTGCTGCTGACCAAGACGCTCGCCGCGCAGGCGTTCGCGCAGAAACTCGACCAGGATCCCGAAGTCCAGGCCCGCCTGAAGGGCGAGCTGGAGCGCTTCTACGCCGGCGCCCGCCAGGTCGCCCTGGAGCGCGCGTCGCTCGCCGAGTTCGAGGCCAGGAAGGCATCGCTGGAGCCGCGCGCGCGCGAGCTCTACGCCGTCAACATGAAGCGTTTCGAAGTGCCCGAGCAGGTATCGGCGTCGCACATCCTGATCGCGACCGACAAGCATTCGAAGGGCGATGCGCTGAAGCTGGCGCAGGACACGCGCGCGCGCATCGTCGCCGGCGAGAATTTCAACACCATCGCGGCGGCCGTTTCCGAAGATGCCTCGACCAAACCGAAGAAGGGGAGGCTCGGCTTCTTCTCCCGCGACGAGATGGACCCGGGATTCTCCGATGCCGCGTTCGCCCTGAAGAACGTCGGCGACGTGAGCGAGCCGGCGCTGTCGCGTTTCGGCTGGCACCTGATCCAGCTCGAAGGCCGAAAGGCCAGCCGCCAGCCCCCCTACACGGAAGTGCGCGAGGTGATTTTCGCCGAAATGAGGCAGAAGTACGTCGACGAGCGGCGCGACGCGCTGCTCGCCTCGATCAACAACGACCCGACGACCAAGATCGACGAAGCCGCGCTCGAGGCCCTGTTCATTGCCGGGACCAAGGTTCCCGGGGTGACGCGGCCGGTCAAAGACTGACGCGGCGGGCCTAAGCAGGGCGTGCGGGGTCGGACCCTGCTGATCCTTGCTATCCTCGCGCCATGGAGCAAACCCTGCAGCCGCAAGCCGGCGCGATGAATGCAGACGGCGGTAGCGGCGCCGCGCGGCGCAACCGCGCGCTGTTCGCGAACTTCTTCCGGCGCGAGCTGACCGCGCGGTATCTCGGCAGCATTACCGGCCTCGCCTGGGCGCTGCTGCACCCGCTGGCGCTGCTCGGCGTCTACCACTTCGTCTTCACCACGGTGTTCAAGGCCGGGCGCTTCGGCGGCGCGAGTTTCCTCGTGTTCGTCGCGGTCGCGCTGTGGCCGTGGCTCGCCGCGCAGGAGGGCCTGCAGCGCGCGACGGTGAGCATCGCCAGTTACGGCGGCTTGATCCGCAAGGTCGCCTTCCCGCACGAGCTCGTCGTCTACGCCTCGGTCGCCGCGACTTTGGTGCTGCAATTCGCCGGATACGTCGCGGTGCTGATCGTGCTCGGCGTCGCCGGCGAGTCGATCCGCTTCGAGGGCCTGCTGCTGGCGCTGCCGCTGTGGCTGGTGATGGCGACGGCGGTCACCGGCATCGCGCTGCTGCTCGCCGCGCTGCAGGTGTTCGTTCGCGACGTCGAGCACATCCTGATGCCGCTCCTGATGATCCTGATGTACCTGACGCCGATCCTCTATCCGCTGACGCTGGTGCCGGAAGGGATGCGGCCGTGGGTAGCCGCGAATCCTTTCGGCTGGCTGGTCGCGCGGATGCGCGACGCGCTGATCGACGGCCGTCTCGCGCTGCAGTGGGGCGATGCGGTGGCGATGCTCGTTGCCGTGGCGACCTTCGGCGCGGGCCGGTGGGTGTTTCGCCGGCTGTCGCCTCATTTCGAGGATTTCGTGTGAGGATAAGCAGGGGGAAAAGCAGGTTCAGTCGCGGCTTAGGCAGCGGGCGCCCCGGCCGTGAGCGAGCGCGTGCCCGCGAGTGTCGCGTCTGACCCTGGTTATGAAACATCCTGCGTCAACGCCGCCCGGTGTTGAAAGTCAGCGCCGCGCGCTGCTCCGCCTCGACCGCATCGGCAAGGACTACGCGAAAATCGAGTCGCGCGGCGGCCGGCTGCGCCTGGTCTGGGATCTGTTGCGCGGGCGCGGCGCGGCGAGCGTGTTCCGCGCGGTCGACGGCGTTTCGTTCGAGCTGCGCCGGGGCCAGTCGCTGGGCATCATCGGCGAAAACGGCGCGGGCAAGTCGACGCTGCTGAAGATCATCGCCGGCGTGATCCAGCCGACGCGCGGCAGCGTCGAGGTGAACGGCCGCGTCGGCGCGCTGCTCGAACTCGGCTCGGGCTTCCATCCCGACTACACCGGGCTCGCCAACATCGACCTCGCGGCGGCGCTGCTCGGCATCACGCCGTCCGAGATCGCAACGCGGCGCGATGAAATCATCGCCTTCGCCGATCTGGGCGAGCACATGAACGATCCGATCAAGACCTACTCGTCGGGGATGGTCGTGCGGCTGGGCTTCGCGGTCGCGACCGCGCTCGATCCGGACATCCTGATCACCGACGAAGTGCTCGCGGTCGGCGACGAATCGTTCCAGAAGAAATGCGTCAAGTGGATGGAGAGCTACCTCGAGCGCGGCGGCACGCTGCTGCTCTGCTCGCACAGCATGTACCACGTGCAGAAGCTCTGCGCGCACGCGCTGTGGCTGAAGGACGGCAAGGTGGTGAGCTACGGCGAGGCGGTGGCGGTGACGCAGGAGTATCTCGCCTACCACGAGGAAAAGACCGCGGCACCGAAGCGGCCGTTGGCGCCCGCGGTCGCGCAGTCGGCGGGGATCTACGCGATCGAGCGCTTTACGCTGGCGCCCGAGGGCGAGATGCCGATGGGCGGCGATTTGAGGCTGTCGGGCGAAATGCACTCGCCGGACGGCCGCGAGCCCGTGGTGCTGATCGGCATCGTCCGCGCCGACGGCACGCCGGTCTACGGAGTCGCCACCGACATGGACGCCGCGCCGCCGCGCCGCGTCGCGCCGAATCGTTACGCGTTCGACCTCGTCCTGCCGCGCCTGCCGCTCTTACCCGGCAAGTACTCGATTCGCGCGCACGCGCTCGACCCCGAGGGCGTGCGGCTGTTCCACACGGTCGAGCATTCGCTCGTCATCACCGGCGTCACGCGCGAGATGGGCTTCGTCCGCCTCCCGCACCGCTGGGAGGACAAGTAGGGTCCGACTCGACATCCGTTGGCCCGCGCGCTCGCGCACGGCCGGCGCGCATCGCTGTTCGTCGGGAAGTCGAGTCTGACTCTCCATTGCCCCGCCTTCGCCCGGCGCACATGCTGAAGCCTCCGGCTCTGCCGGCGGATATCTGCATCTCGAATGGCCTCATGATGATCCGCCCGCAACCGCGCAATAGCGTTGCCACATCGACCGGTACACACGCTCCAGATCCCTTGCAAAACGTGGAGCATCACACAGTGGCGACTGCTCAAAACGCTGGCGCAGACTGCCCCGAAGGGCGGCCACAGCTTCCTGCTGCCGGCTCTTCTCGACGGCCAAGCGAACATAGTCATCCGTCGATGATGCCACCCACTCGTCAAGCCCAAGCAAGCGCAGCATGGCCGATGTCTGGCGGCCGATCACTCGCTCCGCTTCGATCGCGACGATCGGCACGCCCATCCAAAGACATTCGCATGTTGTGAGTCCGCCGTTGTACGGGAACGTGTCCAGCGCCACGTCGACGTCACCGTATTGCTTCAGCATGTCGACATGAGTGGAAGGGCCGCGTAGCACGAGGCGTTCGGCGGGAATGCCAAGCCGGGCAAAATTCTTCTCTACCCACGCTTTCACCGCGGTGATCTGAAGGGCTCTGTTCTTCAATAGCAAACGGGAATCCGGTACGGCATGCAAAATCCCGGCCCAGCCCCGCAGCACCTCAGGAGAGAATTTGTCCTGTCGATTGAACGAACCATAGGTAAAGGGCGCGCCCGTCAACGCAGGCATTGGCGCGACGGGCGGCGCAGATCCAACCGGCGAGTAACACAGGCGGCAGTGCGGCAGTGGAATTGGCTGTTCGGAGAATCGTTGCGGGCTGTCTGGCGGAGTCGTGTAGGGGTCGGTGAGAAAATAGTCGATCGTATCCATGCCGCTGGTGTTGAACCAGTCGAGCCACTCGACCTGGAGCGGCGCCGGCTTGCGTGCGAAGATCAGCGGACGGCCGGTCGGGCCGTGACCGTCCAGATCGATCAGAATATCGATTACGTCACGGCGAATTTTCTCCGCCGCGGCGTCGTCATCCAGGTGTGCGATGTCCACCCATGCGTCGGCGTTCTTGCGCAACGCCGCCACCGGGTTTTCCGGAGCTCGGCTCGACGAATACGCCGTGATGAAGAACCCGGATTTATCATGGTGTGCGAGTACGTTCGACAGAAAATAAGCCAGAATCGGGGACTCGTAAAATCCGCCGGAAACGTAACCAATATTCAGCCTGCGATCGGCATCAAGATGGTTTGGCCAGCTTGGCGATGCCGGATACAGAGCTCGTGCATGTTGGTCCGCCCAGTCGCGATGCTCCTGATAGACGGCGGCGTGGGACAAACTGCCGTCGTAATGCAGGGAGAGCAACAGATTGCTATGCTGCTTCGCGCGCTGCGCCGGCTCCGTCGTCGAACTTATGGCGCGGCGGTAACTGCGCTGCGCATCGGCAAATTGCCCGAGATATTTCTCTACATTGCCCAGATTGCACCAGGCGCCGGCGAGGCTTGGGTCCAGTTCGAGCGCACGCCGATAGGCCTGGCCCGCGGCTTCAAAATCATATTTTTTCGCGTGGATGTTTCCCAGAGAAAAATGGCCTGGCGCATTGTCGGGCGCCAAAGCGACAAGTTGCTCGAAGCATTGCTGCGCAGTCTCCTCATCACCGAATCGCTCGGCCAGTCTTCCAATCGCGATCCATGCACTTTGCGAACCCGGGTCCAGCTTCAGCGCTTGCTGATAGTGGAGCTCCGCTTGCTGCCATTGCTTCGCCGCTTCCATTCGCGCACCGCTTGCCAGCCAATCCGCCACACTTGCGCCGGAAGCATTTGCCGAAGCCGACGCGGCAGCTTGCGAACCGTGACACTTCTTGTATTTTCGACCGCTGCCGCACGGGCACGGCATGTTCGGGCTCGGTTTCATTTCGTCCAATCCTGGAAAATTGCACTTCACTGTAAAACGTTCAGGCAGGCGCTGCGCGTTCCGGGCACCTGCGCTGATCACTTCCGGATGCGCCAGCTGAACAAGATCAGGCACAACGGGCGCGATCGGCGAGAAGACCGAGCTGACGTTCCTTGGGGCGCTCGCGGGCTGCCCGCGCATCGCGTTCGTCGGGAAGCCGAGGCTGACCCTGCTTTGACGTCGCGGATCGTGCGCGCCGCCGGGTTACCATCGGGCTGCCGCCTCACGCACCGCCGCACGGAGACCGCCGATGCAACGCCGGGAACGCACGACGCCGCAGATGTTCGTATTCTGCTACCACAAGGTCGGCACCGTACTGTTCTTGAACGTCGCGGCGAAGCTGGCGGCGCGCTTCGGCCTGACCGCGACGCCGGCGGTCGGCATGGTCCGCGAGATCGACCGCGCCGCCGACATCGTCATCTTCCCGCATTCTCTGCTCGACCTCGACCTCGACGACTACGACTACCGGGGGATCCATCTGGTGCGCGATCCGCGCGACGTCTGGGTGTCCGGCTACTTCTACCACGGCCGGTGCACCGAGCCGTGGTGCATCAACGCCGACTTCGACCCCTCGCCCCCGATCGACTTCCCCCGCGTGCCGTACTCGCAGCGGCACAGGCCTGAGGCGTGGAAGCGGTCGTACCTCGCGGGACTCGGCGGCCGCTCCTACCAGCAGAACCTGCGCGCTCTCGACCCGCGCGCGGGAATGCGCTTCGAGCTCGAGCGCTACACGGCGTGGACGCTCGAGGCGATGGCTGCGTGGGCGCCGCAGCCCGGCCGCATCCTGGAGCTGCAGTTCGAGGCGTTCGCGCGCGATTTCGACGGCGCGATGACGGCCGCGCTGTCGTGGCTCGGCTTCCCGGAGGCGGCGTTGCCGCAGGCGCTCGCGATCGCCGCGACCGAGGACGTGGCGCGGATGGACGACCGGACCGTCGCGGGCAACCCGCATATCCACTCGCGCAAGCTTTCCAAGTGGGGCGACGTGCTGTCGGCCGACGACCTGCGCGAGTTCGAGCCGCGCTACGGCGAACTGATCGCGCGCCTCGGCTACCGAGCCTGACGCTGGTCTACTCAGATCAGTCTGAGCTGGAGTCGATCGATCAATTCGACGGGCCGCAGCTTCGACCAGGCGAGGCCAAACGCCTCGCGGAACGCCGGGTCCTCCGGCACGTTCTTCACCGCGTCACGCGCGTAGGTGGTCCCCTCCTGCGCATCCTTGCCCGCCACTTCGGCGAGCTGCGCCTGCGACACGCGGGCGCCCGATCCCATCCAGGCCAGCAGATCGTTGACGTAGCCTTCCTGCAGGTCCGCGAAGTCCTCGTAGTAGCAGATGCGGACGGCGTAGTGCCGGGTGAGTGGATCGAGCGCCGCGAGCAGCGCGCGCAGAATCGCCGCGGTCGCGTCCGGGTCGACGGTGTTCTGCGACAGCCGCCGCAGCGACGCCGCCCAGTCGACGGGATCGCGCAGGACGAACATCACGCGCGGGGCGTGGAAGGCGCCGGCGATCAGCAGCGGCGCGTAGCAGCAGTCGGCGCGCAGCTTGACGACGGAGTAAGGCAGCAGTTGCGCCGCGCGCCCGAGAACCTCGCGCAGCCACGGATCCGCAGGCTGCCGGTACGCGGCCTGCGTGTAGAAGTCCGGCTCCGAGACGGCGTGCACGCCCGCTGCCTCGAACGCCTTGTTCAGCAGCGTCGATCCGCAGCGACCGATGGAGTACATCAGCGTCGGCGACGCCGTCGCTTCGGGCAGCGCATCGAACGGCACCTTGATGAC
Organism: Aromatoleum sp.; assembly: GCA_010365205.1. GTDB lineage: Bacteria > Pseudomonadota > Gammaproteobacteria > Burkholderiales > Casimicrobiaceae > CAIWHR01. The sequence goes on from JAAFGU010000116.1 coordinate 6,912, forward strand.
GGATCGGGCGTGCTGACGTTGCGCCTGATAGAAGAACGTGGCGCCCGAGATGGCGGGCGTCGCCACGCAGAACAGCTTGCGGTCGTCGAAATCGAAACAGTAGGGGCTTACGTCCGGATCGAACATCCGCGACGGGTCGACGGGGTGGCCGGCGTCGAGAATGAAATCGGCGGGCTGCGAAATCGAGATGCGACTGTCGATGCGCAGGCGGACGGGGTGCTCGGTGAGGGTCACGTTGCGATTTTCGCGGGGTGCGGCAGAGTCCCGAGCGGTCGCGAAAATTATACCCGGCCGCGATGGATAGCGGATAAGCAGGGGCAGACTCGACTACCGTTGGCTCACGCTCGCTCGCGGCCTGCCCGCGCGCATCGCTGTCGTCGGGAAGCCCGGTCAGTATTTTCCAATAGGGAAATGAGCCTGAAGGCTGCTAGGCGGCGGCTTTAGATCGACGGTTTATGGATTGGAAGAGTTTAGAACTGGCGGC
>JAAFGU010000117.1 GCA_010365205.1 Aromatoleum sp.
CTTGTCGCGTTCGCCGCGCTCGACCCAGCCGAGGACGTCGCGCATCGGGACGTAGTCGAAACCGGTGCCGAGCGCGTACTGGACGAGCCCGCGTTCGGGCCGCGTGCCCGTGGTTGCCGCAAGACGTCCGACCAATGTTGCGACCTCTTCTCCGCCAGCGCCGAAACGATCCTCGTACCGCCGCACGCGGCCGTCCTCGTCTTCGTGCAGAAGCGCGACGTCTTCGCCGGTGCTGCCGGCGGCGGCGAGCAGCGGCGGATGAATCGGACGCAGCCTGCCGTTCTCGAGGGTCGTCACGCCGATAATCACCGGCGCGACGCGGCGCAGCGCGAGCAGCCCGGCGATCAAGGCCTGATCGGATCCGGGCGCGAACGCATCGTACGAGCGGTCGGGCAGGATGACGTCGAGGCCGACGGCGCGCGGCCTGGTGGCGGCGATGGCGGCAAACGCCTGCCCGAGCATCCGGTGCGACAGCGCCACCGGTTCCGGCACGGCGGCGAGCGTCGCGTCGTCGATGCCGACGATGACGATGCCGTCGTCGACCGGCAGCGGCGCGTAGCGGGCGAGCAGCGCGAATTTCGCGTCGAGCAACGCGAGGTCTAAGGCGCGAAACGCCGGCAGCCACGTCAGCGCGACGCCGACGGCGATGATCGCCAACGGGGCGGCGATCGATCCGCCGCGGGTGTTGAGCCAGCCGGTGATGCGGTTGGCGCGGGCGCGGGCAGCGGAGGGGAGGGCGGGCACGGCAGCAGGGGAGAAGGGTGTCGCGTGAGGTTATACCAGCCCGCGCGGGCGTCGGCATTCCGGCGCCAGTGGCGTGCTAGGATTGCGACGGATTTTTGCCGCAGCCGACCGTGTCCGCTCCTCCTGTCTCGACCCCCGCCGATCCGCTCGCCCCGCTGGCGCAGGACATGCTGCGGGCGATCGCCGCCTCGGGCGTGGTCCGCACGTTTCCGAAGAACGTGGTGCTGATCAACGAGGGCGACACCGGTGATTCGCTGTTCGTCGTCCTGTCCGGCAAGTTGAAGGTCTACGCGAGCAACGAGCAGGGCAAGGAGGTCGTCATCGACTTCCACGGTCCGGGCGAATACGTCGGGGAAATGTCGCTGGCCGGCGCGCCGCGCTCGGTGTCGGTGATGACGGTAGAGCCGACGAGCTGCGCGGTGGTGACCCGCGCGCACTTCCGCGAGTTCATCCTCGCCAACCCCGATTTCGCGCTGCACGTGATCGAAAAGCTCATCCACCGTGCGCGGCTGGCGACCGAGAATGTGAAGAGCCTCGCCTTGTCCGACGTCTACGGGCGGGTCGTGCGCCTGTTGACAACGCTCGCGCGCGACGTCGACGGGCGGCAGGTCGTGCCCGAGAAGCTGACGCAGCAGGACATCGCCGAGCGCGTGGGCGCCTCGCGCGACATGATCAGCCGGCTGCTGAAGGACCTGGTCGCCGGCGGCTATCTCGCCGTCGAAGGCAAAACCATCACGATTCTGCGCAAGCTGCCTCCGGCCTGGTAGCGGGCAGCAGTGCCCTCCGGCCCCGGCGCGAACGCGACCGTGGCCGGCGCCGGTCCGCGCGGATCACCCGACGTTCTCCACGTCCCGGATTTTCCGCCCGGCGCCCCGGGGCGCGAAGGCGTGAATTTTCTGCATTTTCGCTCTCGCTTCCTCCGTCTCCCCGAGCATTCGCGACGCCTAGAGTCTGTCTCACCGGCGATGCAAAAAACGCAACCGCCGGCGATGTGGAGGCCCTCCGGATCGCTGTCCGGCGCGTCTCCACCCGATGAGACCACTGCTCTTTAGGAGACACAAATGTCCAAATCCCAATACGCGCAGGACTCGTTCGCGCGGATCCCCGCCGGGCTGAAGACGGCGGCGGTGTTGCTGGCGGTAGGCGTGGTCGCGATCGTCGGTGAATTCGCGCTGGTCGCGACGCACGAAAACGCGTGGCCGGAAACACCGAACGAGCTCGCGGCGGCCGCGCAATACGAATCGGCGCCGATTACTGCGGCGGCGCCAACCGAATCGATGCCGGTGTCCGCACCGGTGCAGGACGATTCGGGGACGCTGTACGCGGCGAGCGTGCAGATGCCGATGGTCGCGTGGCAGCGGACTGCCGGTATTGCTTCGGCCGAAGCCGCATCCACGCCGAAACCTGCGCCGGCGGTCGATCCGTCGGTCCCGGCGGCCGACAGCGTGGGCGCGTTACGGGAAGCGGTGCAGCCCGCGACGTTCTGACCCGCGGCACGCCGGCGATCGAAGGTGATCGCCGGCAAACGAAAACGGCGCCTCCGGGCGCCGTTTTCACTTGCATGCGGAATTACTGCGTTGAAGCACCCAATTCCACCCGCCGCGTTGCGCGGCCCTTGCCGACCGAGACCGGCCAGGGCCGGCCGCTCGCCGACTGATCACTGAATCGCCTCGTCGGCGCGCAGCAGCAGCGATTGCGGGATCGTGAGGCCGAGTGCCTTGGCCGTTTTGAGATTGATCACCAGTTCGAACTTGGTCGGCTGCTCTACGGGGAGGTCGGCGGGCTTCGCCCCCTTGAGGATCTTGTCCACGTACACGGCGGCGTGCCCGACGAAATCGGCCATGTTCACCGCGTAGGCCATTAGTCCACCCGCTTCGACGTTTTCCCGAAAGCTGTACATCGTCGGTAGCCGGCCCTTCACCGCGAGTTCGGCGAGCCTGGACCGGTGCGCCAGGAACGTCGATGTACCGGTAACCAGATGCGCCTCGGCCCGCTCTCGCGCCATTGCGGCGAAGGCGCTGTCGAAGTCTTCCGGACCGCGTGCCTCCACATGCTGAAGGCGGATGCGCAGAGATCGGGCGGCAGCTTCCACCTCTCTCATCATTTGAAGTGGAAATGATGGGTCTGCCGGGTTCGAGAGTATGGCCACTCGGGAGGCATGGGGGATAGCCTCCTTCAGAATTTGCAGCTGCTTGCCAAAGATCTCCGGACCGGGCGTGAAGGTCGTACCAGTGATGTTCCCCCCTGGCCGCCTCAGGCTGGCGACAAGCCCTATCTCAACAGGATCGCTTGGGAAGATCATGACAATGGGGATGCTGCCCGTAGCATTCTTTGCTGCCAGCGCAGCTGATCCGGCCGGCGCGACGATTACCTCCACGTTGCGCCGGACCAGCTCGGCTGCGAGGTCGGGCAGTCGCTCGACGTTCCCCTCCGCCCATCGATATTCGATGATCAGGTTGTGGCCCTCGACCCAGCCGAGCTCGCGTAACTTTCGCAAGAATGCCTGGAGCCCGTGCTCCACGGACTCGCGGGTGGGGGTGCTCAGATAACCGATGCGGTAGACCTTCCCCGCTTGCTGCGCAAAGGCGGCGAGCGGTGCGACGCCGAAGGCTGTCAGGCCAAGAAGTAGTGCAAGTCCTGCGTCACGTCTGTTCATCCCATTTCCTGTCGATAATCGCACGGCGACGCAAGCATCAGGATCGTCGGGCAACGCGCCCGGCAAATCCCAGACAGCCGTGAATCTGCACCTGAGTGACCGCAAAGGATGGCATTTCCGGTCGTTCGGGCGCCGCGCGGGAATCCGCCGGGAACCCGACACTCGAGTTTATGTTGCGAGGGCTCGGAGCCAACAGGCATGCCGGTCAAATCCGGGCGGCAGGGCGAGCCGCGCCTGCGCACTGTAGACCCGCGGCGGCGGTCCGCAAAGCCTTCACGCCAGGCCGATTCGGCGCAGGAACGGCTGCCAGCGCGAATCGTCATGCAACGGTCGCAGGAGCACGTCCACCGCCGCGTACGCCACGCCGGGGTCGCGCTGCGCGTAGGCGGCTTCGAGCCATTCGTACGCCTTCTCCACCTCGCCCCGGTACGCGTAGGCCTCGGCGATCTGGAACGCGGCGGTCCAGCCAAATCCGTCGATCAGCGCTTGCAACGCAGTGTCCGATTCCGCCGGATGCCCCAGGGTGTGATGGATCATCGCGAAAGCAAGATTGCGAAAGACATCGTGCGATTCGGCTTCGGCCAGCGCCAGCGCCTCCTCGCCGCGGCCCTGCAACAGTCGCGTGATCGCCAGAAAGCCGTGGTTCAGGCCGGCGTTCGGACTCAAGTCGAGTGCGAGCTGAAACGCCGCCGCCGCGTCGTCCAGGCGATCCGCCATCAGATAGACCATCGCGGCCTGGCGATGCGTGCGCGCCGAAAGAGGATCGAGCGCGATGGCCCTGCGAATGAGTTCGAGGGCCTTGTCGTACTGGCCCAGAATCCGCGCAAGCCCGGCCGCCCCGCGAAGGGCGTGGGCGTCGCCGGGCGCAAGCTCCAATGCGCGCCGGAACGACGCGTCGGCCTCGGTCCAATTCCAGTCGTGGCCCTCGAGCACCAAGCCGAGTTCGATGTGGGCTTCGGCCAGGTCCGGAGCCAGCTGTAGCGCGTGCTGCGCGGCCTCACGGGCGCTCTCGAAGCCCTTGTCGATTTGCGCAAATCCGAATCCCGCCTGTGTCTGGTGTACCCGCGACAACCCTGCCCACGCCAGTGCAAAATCCGGATCGATCGCCAGTGCCCGCTGGAACAGCCCGATCGCCTTGTCGGTGTCCGCCTGCGTGGTCCGCTCGCCGAAAAACTTCCCCTGCAGATAAAGCTGAAAGGCTTCGGGATCGTCGCCGCGCCCGACGGCGGCTCGGCGCACTTCAGCCGCCGCTGCCGTGCTGGCTCCGGTTTCGGCGGGTTCCCCCAACAGCGCCGCGCGAAGCTCCTTGACCACCGACTGCGCGATGTCGTCCTGCACGGCGAAGATGTCGTCGAGCTCGCGGTCGTAGGTCTCCGACCATAGGTGCGAATCAGACGCGACCTGGATCAGCTGCGCGGTGATGCGCACGCGCTTGCCGGATCTGCGGACGCTGCCTTCGAGCACCGTCGCCACGTTGAGTTTGTGCGCGATCGTCGGGATGTCGACGTCCTTGCCCTTGAAGGAGAACGCCGACGTCCGCGACGCCACTCGCAGGCCGCGGATCTTCGCCAGCATGTTCAGCAGTTCTTCCGACAAGCCGTCGGCGAAGTACTCGTTCTCCTCGTCGCGGCTCATGTTGACGAACGGCAGCACGGCGATCGAAGGTGATTCATTGACGCGTGTGGCGACGGCCGATGCTACCGCGGGCACGGCGCGCGGCGGCGCGACCGGCAATGGCGGCGCAGTGCCGCCCGACAGCAAACGCTGCACGCGCTTGGCAAATGCCGCCGGTGCCTCGCCCGCGGGCAGGTGCGTCCATTGCACTTCCCGGAATTTCTCCGGCACGCGCGCGTTCATGTCGATCGTGGCATCGATGACGACCGGGAGGAGGAACGCCTTGTCGTCGGCCATGTCCAGCGTGCGGCCTACCGCAAGATTCCATTCGCGACGGAAGTAACCCTCCTCGCGCGCCTGCGTGTTCGCCGAGATGATCGGCACGAAAAGCGTGCACTCCTTGATCTGCCTGCGGATCGACGCATCCCACGCGTCGCCACCGCGCAGCGCGCTCTGGTCGAACCAGACTTCGAGGCCCACGGCACGCAGCGCATCGCAAATGCGCCGTGCGGCCTCGGCGTCCTGCGACGCGTAGCTCAGGAAAACGGCTGTGGTAGAGGCGCTCATGCGGGGTCGAATCGGAAATCGAGGCTGCTGCCCGAACGGACTAGGGTTGCCCTGCCTCGGGGGAGGGCCGCGCCGATTGTCGCCCAGTCCCCTTGGACTCGCAATCACAGAAGGCCGGGTGAGGTTGCTCAATCGACCAGCGGGCAATCCAGTCTCGAATTTCCGCACATCGGGCAATCAGGGGCAAGGCAGCGGTCGGGTGCGGCCGGCGCCGAGCACGATCCGCGCCTCGATGCAGCGCTCCCGCCTACCCGGCCTACGAGTTCGACCAACGCATCGCCCGGTAGTCAGGACCGTCGACTGTCCGTCGCGTCTGCGCGGCGGCGGGCGGGCTCCGGCCGCGTCGGACCGGGTGCAACGGCGCAGCAATTCCGCTTGCGGGTGCGCCTCAGCGGTCGAGGCCGCCGATGCAGATGTACTTGATCTCGACGTACTCCTCGATGCCGTACTTCGAGCCTTCGCGGCCGAGGCCCGACTGTTTGACGCCACCGAACGGAGCAACTTCGGTCGTGATGAGCCCGGTGTTGACGCCGACCATGCCGTACTCGAGCGCCTCCGCGACGCGCCAGATACGGCCGATGTCGCGCGCGTAGAAGTACGACGCGAGCCCGAACTCGGTGCGGTTCGCGAGCTCGATGACCTCGGCATCCGTCGAGAAGCGAATCAATGGCGCCACGGGACCGAAGGTCTCTTCGGTAAAAATCTTCATGTCGGCGGTGACGCCGGTCAGCACGGTCGGCTCGTAGAACGTGCCGCCGAGCGCATGGCGCTTGCCGCCGACCATCGCCTTGGCGCCCTGCGCGGTGGCGTCGGCGACGTGCTCCTCGACCTTCGCCAGTGCGGCCGCGTCGATCAGCGGTCCCTGCGTGACGCCGGCTTCGGTGCCGGGTCCGACCTTGAGCGTCTTCACCTTTTCCGCGAGCTTCGCCGCGAACGCGTCGTAGACCTTGTCGTGGACGAAAAAGCGGTTCGTGCAGACGCAGGTCTGACCGGCGTTGCGGTACTTGGAGATGATCGCGCCCTCGACGGCGGCGTCGAGATCGGCATCGTCGAACACGACGAACGGCGCGTTGCCGCCCAGTTCCAGCGACAGCTTCTTGATCGTTGGCGCGACCTGCCGCATCAGCAGTCGCCCGATTTCGGTGGAGCCGGTGAACGACAGCTTGCGCACCGTAGTGTTCGCGCACATCTCGCCGCCTATCGCCCGCGCGTCGCCGCTCAACACGTTGAGCACGCCGGGCGGGAAGCCGGCGCGGTGCGCGAGCTCGGCCAGCGCGAACGCGGAATAGGGGGTTGCCTGGGCCGGCTTGATGATGACGGTGCAGCCGGCCGCCAGCGCCGGCGCGACCTTGCGCGTGATCATCGACGACGGGAAGTTCCATGGCGTGATCGCCGCGCACACGCCCACCGGTTCCTTCACGACGAGCAGCCGGCGGTCGTTGCCGATGGTGGGTATCACGTCGCCGTAAACGCGCTTCGCTTCCTCGGCGAACCACTCGATGTACGCGGCGCCGATGGTGATCTCGCCTTTGGCCTCCGACAGCGGCTTGCCCTGCTCGGTGGTGAGGATCAGCGCCAGGTCTTCGATATTCGCCATCATCAGCTCGAACCACTTGCGCAGGATCGCGCTGCGCTCCTTCGCGAGCTTGGCGCGCCACGCCGGCCACGCCGCGTTTGCGGCGGCGATCGCGCGCTTCGTTTCGGCGGCGCCCATCACTGGCGCGGTGCCGATCGGCTTGCCGGTCGCGGGATTGACGACGGGAATCGTCGCCGCGCCGTCCGCGCCGGCCCACTGGCCGTCG
>JAAFGU010000118.1 GCA_010365205.1 Aromatoleum sp.
GAAGCAGTCGAAGCACGCGTCGTACTCGGCCGCGGTGATGGGCCGCCCCTCGGCGAGCCGGCGCGCGAACAGCTTGTGCCAGCGCGCGACCAGCGGTGCGCCCTCGGCGATGCGCTGCGCCGTCGCACGCGCCTCGGCAGCGACCTCGGCGTCGGGGACCACGCGAGTGACCAGCCGCTTGTCCTTCGCCTCGGCCGCGTCGAAGATCCGGCCCTCGAGCAGGATCTCGAGAGCGGCATCCGCGCCGACGAGCCGCACCAGCGGTGCCATCTCCGGATACGCCATCACCAGGCCCAGGTTCTTGATCGGCGCGCCGAAGCGGCTCGATACCCCGCAGATGCGGATGTCGCACAGCGCCGCGATCTCGAGACCGCCGCCCACGCAGATGCCGTGGATCTGCGCCACCAGCGGATGCCGGCACGCGGCGAGCGCGCGTGCGGTCGCATGCATGACGCGTCCGTATTCAACCGCCTGCGCCTTGTTCGAACGCTGGGTGGAGAACTCGCTGATGTCATTGCCGGGCGAGAAGGCTTTTTCGCCGGCGCCGCGGATGATGATGCAGCGCACGCCGTCGTCCGCTGAAAGCTCATCAACGACAGCGCCGAGTTCGCCCCACATCGCACGCGTCAGTGCGTTCAGTTTTTCGGGCCGGCTGAGCACGACCGTCGCGATCGTGCCGTCGCGGGAAGTCTGGATGAGTTCGGTCATGGCGTCAGCGGTAGAAGAATTCGACGAGCCCCAAGCCGATCACCGGCACGTAGGTCACCAGCAGAAGGACAGCGAGCAAAATGGCGATAAACCAGACATTGACCCGCGTCACCGCCCAGATCGACTCCTTGGCGATGGCGCTGGCCACCATCAGCACGCTCGCGACCGGCGGGGTCTGCTGGCCGATGCCCAGATTGATGGTGACGATCAGGCCGAAATGAACCGGGTCGATGCCGACAGCTTTGACCAGCGGCATCACCACCGGCACCACCAGGATGATCGCCGCCGCGGAGTGCAGGAACATGCCGAGCAGCAGGAACAACAGATTGAGCAGCGCCAGCACCACCCACTTGTTCTGTGTGAAGTTGGAGACCGCCAGTGCGAGCTGCTGCGGCGCCTGCACCTCGGTCAGGTAAGTCCCGAGCAAGGCGCTGGTCGCGACCAGCAGCATCACGACCGCGGTCTGCACGCCGCCTTCGAGCACGGCTTGGCGCAGATGCGCGACGTCGAGCTCGCGATAGATCGCCAATCCGACGAACAACGCCGCCACGACGGCGAGCGCCGCGCCCTCGGTGGCGGTGACCACGCCGCCGAAGATGCCGCCCAGGATGATGATCGGCAGCAGGAATGCCCATAACGCCTCGCGCGCGGTCTGCCGAACGCGCCGCCACGCGAACGCCTCTTCGCGCGGAAGCTTGTAGTGCCGGGCGAAGCCATAGGCGACGCCCATCAGTCCGATGCCGCCCAGAATGCCGGGGACGATGCCGGCGACGAAGAGCTGAACGACCGAGGTCTCGGCCATGACCGCGTACAGGATCATCGGAATCGACGGCGGAATGATCACGGCCAGCGTCGCCGCGGACGACATCACGGCCGCGGCGAACGGCGCCGGATAGCCCTTCGACTTCATGCCCGGGATCAGGATCGATCCCAATGCCGCGACGTCGGCGACGGCCGAGCCCGAGATTTCGGCGAAGAACATCGACGCGCCGATGGAAACGTGGGCGAGGCCGCCGCGGATCCAGCCGAACAGCGAAGACGCGAAGGCGATGAGGCGACGGGAAATCCCCGATGCGTTCATGATCGCGCCCGCCAAGATGAACAGCGGGATCGCCAGCAGCGGAAAGCTCGTTGCGCCGTTGTAAGTCACCAGCGCGAGATTGGGCAGGATGCCGGTGCCGTGACTGGCGACCATCGCGATGAGGGCGACGACCCCCAACGCGACGGCAATCGGCACGCCGAACAGAATGAGCGCCAGCACGGCGCCAAAAAGACCCAGCATGATTCCCATCGCCGGCCCCGCGCTTCAGTGCAGCCCGTCGGCGAGCGCGATGCCGGCCGCTACCGCCGCCGGTGCGCTTCTGCCGACGAAAAGATCGTAGAGGTAGGTCGCCTCGGCCACGACGATCAACGCCGACGAGATCGGAATCACCGATTGCACGACGCTCATCGGGATGGCGGGAAGACTGACCAGCGCGTCCGTGGCGAGGACGGGCAGGATCCAGGCGCCCACCCCGCCCAACAGCAGGAAGAACGCGATGACGACGAGCTGGGCGCCGATGCTGACCCGCCGCCGCAGCGGCCAGGGCATCTTGTCGACGAGTTCCGGACAACCGATGTGCGCGCGCTTCGCCGACGCCAGCGCGGAGCCGTAGAACGTGAGCCACGCGAGGAGCACCGATGCGAGCTCGTCGTACCAGGCGAGCGAGGCGCCGACCGAGCGGAAGACGACTCCGACCGTCACTTCGACGAAAAGGATGACCATCAGCGCGCCCACCATCCATTCGAGCACGCGCGCGTAGACCGCCCGGAACCGGTGAACCGCGGCCTCCACTCGCCCCGCGTCCAAGGCTACTTCCCCAGCGCGACGGCGCGGTCGATCACGTCCTTGGCGCCTGCGACCTCCTTGCCGAATTCCTCGTAGGTCACCTTGCTCGCCGCGACAAACGCGTCCTTGTCGACGTCATTGACCTGCATTCCGCTTTGCTTCAGCTTGCCGAGGAGTTCGGTCTCTTCCTTCGCCGCCGTATGGTAGACGTACGCCTGGGTCTCCTTCGCCGTGTCCTCCAGCACCTTGCGTATGTCCGCCGGCACCGAGTTCCAGTGGCTCACCCCAACGGTGAGATACGCCGGCGTGTAGACGTGTCCGGAGAGAGAAAGATACTTCTGCACTTCCTGCAGCTTCGCCGAGTAGATCTGGGTGAACGGGTTTTCCTCGCCGTCCATCACGCCGGTCTGCAACGCGGTGAAGAGCTCGGAAAATTTCATCGGGCTGGGATTCGCGCCATAGGCCTGGAACATCCTGACCCGCCACTTGCCCTCGGGCACGCGCAGCTTGATCCCCTGGAGATCCGCCGGCACCCTGATCGGGCGCTTGCTGTTCGTGATGTGACGGTAGCCGTTCTCCCACACCGCCAGCACCTTGATCCCCTTCTTCTCCGCCGCCGGTTCGAGGATCGGCCAGAAGATTTCCTTCTCGATCCGCGCCATATGGGAGCGGTCCTTCACGATGTACGGCATCTCGAAGACGCCGAATAGATCGACCTGCGAACTCATCACCGTGGAAGGCAGCGCCATGTCGAGCGTACCGAGCTTCAGCTTCTGGATCATCTCGGCGTCGCCGCCCAATTGACTGGAGCCGTACACGGTCACATTTGCCTTCCCCGCAAGCGCGGCGTTCGCACGGCGGGCGAACTCGTCGGCGCTTTTCTGGAACAGTGACCCCGGCTCTCCGACGTGGCCGAGCTTGATCTCGAGCTGCGCGTGCGCGGGCGCAGACGGGAGCATCGACGCCGCGGTCAGCGCGACGGCGACGCCGAGCGAACGAAGGAACGCGCGGCCGCGCAGCGCGGCGGCCCGGTGGATATTGGACATTAGGGTCTCCTCGAGTTCTGTCCGGTGTCGACGGCATTGCCGCGCGATCGGACTGCGCACGGCCGGAGAGGGTGCCGCGATGGTCTCCGGGGGTCTCAGATGTGACCTCAGTTGACCTCTGTTGACTTCAGTTTACATTTGCGAGTTCGCGGACGGGCGTCGCGGCAAGGTAATCGAGCGCGGCCTGCATCCCGCCCTTGCGATGCGGAACTCCGGCACTCGCGAACCCCATCTCGACCCCCGCAAGCGTGCCGCAGAGCATCAGTTCGTTGAACCAACCGAGATGGCCGATGCGGAAAATCCGCCCGGACATCTTGCCCAGGCCTTGGCCAAGTGACATGTCATAACGGTCGAGCACGATCTTGCGAAAGTTGTCTGCATTGTGACCTTCCGGCATCACCACCGCGGTCAACGAGGCGCTGTACTCGCTCGGATCGGCGCAAAGAATCTCGAGGCCCCAGCCGCGCACGGCGCGACGGGTCGCCTCGGCCAGCCGGTCGTGCCGCGCGAACACCGCGTCGAGACCCTCGGCGAACAGCATGTCCAGCGCCTCGTGCAGTCCGTACAAGAGATTGGTGGCCGGCGTATAGGGAAAATAACCGGTCGGGTTGATCGCCAGCATCTCGCTCCAGTCCCAATAGGACCGCGGCAGCCGCGCGCTCTTCGCCGCCGCCAGCGCCTTCCTGCTGATCGCGTTGAACGAGAGGCCCGGCGGCAGCATCAGGCCCTTCTGCGAGCCGGCCACGGTGACGTCGACACGCCACGCGTCGTGCCGGTAGTCGATGGAACCCAGCGACGAAATCGTATCGACCAGAAGGAGCGCCGCGTGCCCGGTCCGGTCGATGGCGTCCCGCACCGCGGGGACGCGGGTGACGACGCCGGTCGACGTTTCGTTGTGCACGAGGCAGACCGCCTTGATCGCGCCTCCCTCGTCGGCGCGCAGGCGCGCTTCGATCGCGGCCGGGTCGGCGCCGTGGCGCCAATCCCCGGGGAGAAAATCGACGACGAGTCCCAGCCGCTCGGCGAGCTTCTTCCACAGGACCGCGAACTGACCGGTCTCCGCCATCAGCACGCGATCGCCGGCGGACAACGTGTTCACCAGCGCCGCCTCCCACGCGCCGGTGCCGGAGGCGGGATAGATCACCACGTCAGCCTCGGTCTTGAGCACCCGCTTCATCCCGGCGAGCACCGCCTTGCCCAGCAGCGCGAACTCGGGTCCGCGGTGGTCGATCGTCGGCTGGGCGATCGCACGCAGCACACGGTCGGGCACGTTGGTCGGACCGGGGATCTGCAGGAAGTGGCGGCCGGATGGGTGGCTGTCGAGCGGGATCATCGGAGAGCCTTCGCGCCGTGCGTATGCAAAATCGAATAGTATAGGAGCCGTCGTTGCGCACGCAATGGCGCGCGCCTTCGGTGTTGCGAACAAGCGGCCCCCCGAACATCAGCGCGCCCAAGAACGGGAACGGGCTTGGCGCACGCATTGGCGGCACAGAGGAGGCGCGGTGCTCGAGAATCTGCGGCGCTCCCGCAGCACAGCTTTCGCGGTCGCATGAACGCCCCGATTCCGCAGCCGGTGGTGTTTCATGCGCGCGGCGACGTCGAACTCGCGCGCCGCCTGAAAAGCGCCGTCGCCGGCAGCGTACTGTTCGACGCCGCGTCGCGCGGCCGCTACGCGACCGACGCCTCCATTTACCAGATCGATCCGGTCGGCGTACTGGTTCCCGCGAGCGACGCCGACGTCGCCGCCGCGATCGACGTCTGCCGCGACCTGCGGGTTCCGGTGCTGGCGCGGGGCGCGGGCAGCTCGCAATGCGGCCAGACCGTCGGCGCGGCGCTCATCATCGATCACAGCAAACACCTTGACCGCGTGCTGGAATTCGATGCCGGCGCGATGACCGTCACCGTCGAGCCGGGCATCGTGCTCGACGCACTGAACGCGTACCTGCGCCCGCACGGCCTGTGGTTTCCCGTCGACGTCAGCACGTCGGCGCAGGCAACGCTCGGCGGCATGGCGGGCAACAACTCCTGCGGCTCGCGCTCGATCGCGTACGGCAACATGGTGCACAACGTCGTCGCCGTCGACGCCCGGCTGTCCGACGGCACGACCGCCGTCTTCGGCGCCGAGACCCGGATGCACGGCGGGCCGCCCCGCGTGCGCGAGCTTATCGCTCGACTCGCCGCCATCGGCCGGCGCGAGCACGACGAAATCGGTCTGCGCGTCCCGTCGGTGCTGCGGCGCGTCGGCGGCTACAACCTCGACGCGTTCCATCCGCAGAGCGAGCGCGCTTACACGGCGGACGGCAGCGTCAACTATGCGCACCTGCTCGTCGGCAGCGAAGGCACGCTGGCCTGGACGCGGGCGCTGACGCTGGCCCTGGCGCCGCTGCCGCGGCACCGCTCGCTGGGCGTCGTCAATTTTCCGACGCTGTACCGCGCGATGGAATGCGCACAGCACATCGTGAAGCTCAACCCCACCGCGGTCGAACTGGTCGATCGCACGATGATCGAACTCGCGCGCGGCAACCCCGCGTTTCGCCCGGTGATCGACGGCGCGCTCGCCGGCGAGCCGGAGGCGATCCTGCTGGTCGAGTTCAACGGCGAGGACGCCGACGACGCGCGACGGCGTCTCGCCGGCCTCGTCGCGTTGATGGGCGACCTGGGCCTGGCCGGCAGCGTGGTGCCGATGATCGACGCCGCCGCGCAGAAGGCGCTGTGGGAGGTGCGCAAGGCCGGGCTCAACATCATGATGAGCATGCGCGGCGACGGCAAACCGGTGTCGTTCATCGAGGACTGCGCGGTCCCGTTGCCGCACCTGGCCGAGTACGTCGACCGGCTGACGCAGGTGTTCCTGAAGCACGGCACCCGCGGCACCTGGTACGCGCACGCTTCCGTCGGCACGCTGCACGTGCGGCCGATCCTCGACATGCGCCGGGACGGCGCGGCGAAAATGCGCGCGATCGCCGAGGAGGCGAGCGCGATGGTGCGCGAGTACAAGGGTGCCTTTTCCGGCGAACACGGCGACGGGCTGGTGCGCAGCGAGTGGGTCGCATGGCAATTCGGGCCGCGGCTCTCACGCGCGTTCGAGGAGATCAAGGACGCGTTCGACCCGGCCGGGCTGATGAACCCGGGCAAGATCGTCCGCGGAACGAAAATGGACGATTCCTCGCTCTTCCGCTTTGCTCCCGGCTACACGCCGCGGCCCCTCGCGCCGGCGCTCGACTGGTCGGCGTGGAATGTGCAGAACGAGCCGGTCTCCGATACGCTCACCGCGCCCGGCACCGGCGGCGATCCGGCGCGAGGGTTCGGCAAAGCGGTCGAAATGTGCAACAACAACGGCCACTGCCGCAAGTTCGACGCCGGCACCATGTGTCCGAGCTTTCGCGTCACCCGCGACGAGGAGCACTCGACGCGCGGCCGGGCGAACACGCTGCGGCTGGCCCTCTCCGGCCAGCTCGGCCCCGACTTCGCGAGCGAGCCGGTGCGCGCGGCGCTCGAGCTTTGCGTCAGCTGCAAGGGTTGCCGTCGCGAATGCCCGACCGGTGTCGACATGGCGAAGATGAAGATCGAGTTCCTGCATCATTGGCAGCGCACCCACGGCCTGTCGCTCAGGGACCGCCTGTTCGGGGAACTCCCGCGCTGGGCGCCCGCGGCGGCGCGGCTGCCGTGGCTGGCCAACCTGCGCGACGCGGTGCCGGGTCTTTCGCGGCTCACCGAAGTCTG
>JAAFGU010000119.1 GCA_010365205.1 Aromatoleum sp.
GGTCGCGGCGCAGATCCACCCCGGTCCGGCGAGCCGCGCCGCAAACCTCGCAGCCGCGCCTAGCGACCGGCCTCCAGCAGCTTGCGCGCGGCGGCGAGCGCCTTGCGCTGTGCGGCATCGATCACCGGATAGGCGAGGTCGAGACGCTCCAGCGCATCGGCGATCGCGGCCGCGACCACGAGGCGCGTATACCACTTGTTGTCCGCGGGCACGACGTACCAGGGCGCGTATTTCGTCGCGGTCGCGCGAATCGCCTGCTCGTAGGCCTGCATGTATTCGCCCCAGTGCTGCCGCTCCGTCACGTCGGCGGGCGAGAATTTCCAGTTCTTTTCCGGCTCGTCGAGCCGCTGCAGGAAACGCCGCTTCTGCTCCTTGCGCGATACGTTCAGGAAGAACTTGATCACGATGACGCCATTCCGGGTGAGATAGCGCTCGAACCCGGCGATATCCTCCAACCGCTGGTCCCAGATCTTGCGCGTGACCAGCCCCGGCGGAAGCTTTTGCCGTTGCAGGATTTCCGGGTGGACGCGAACGACGAGCACCTCCTCGTAGTAGGACCTGTTGAAGATGCCGATGCGCCCGCGCTCCGGAAGGCAGCCCGCCGCATGCCACAGGAAATCGTGGTCGAGTTCTTCCGGTGACGGCTGCTTGAACGAGTAGACCTGGCAGCCCTGCGGGTTCACGCCCGACATCACGTGCTTGATCGTGCTGTCTTTGCCGGCCGCGTCCATCGCCTGGAAGATGAGCAGCACCGCCCAGCGATTGTCTGCGTAAAGCTTGTCCTGCAGCTCGGCGAGCCACTGCACGCCTCGCGTCAGCATTGCCTTCGCCTCCGGTCTGTTTTCGGACAGAAGTCGATGCGTGTCGGCGGGATCGAAATCCTTCAACCGGAAGCCGCGGCCTTTGGTGACGCGGTACGGATCGACGAATGCATCGACCTGCGCGAGCATTGCCTTGCGTGGCACTGGGCATCTCCCTCGATCGACTGGCGACGGCGACAGTATAGCTAGTAGGTCTCGATGTGCAGTCGACTCTTCGCCAGTAGCTCCGGTTTCAACTCATCCCAGTTCTGCCCGTGCTCGTGGCAAACCGCGCGGAAGGCGTCGATGACGCCCTCTTCCATGCCTTTCAGCCCGCACAAGTAGACGTAGCAGTTTTCGTCCCGCAGCATCTGCACGACCTTCTCCGCGCGCTCGCGGATGCGGTCCTGGACATACTTCCTGGGCTGATTCGGAGCACGCGAGAAGGCAAAATTGATGTCGATGAACTCCTTCGGCAGCTTCATGAGCGGACCGAAGTAAGGCAGCTCTTCCTCCGCCCTGGCGCCAAAGAAGAGCAGCAGTTCTCCCGCCTCTTCCAGCGCCCTGCGTCGACGCCGCCGTTCCGTCATGGCGCGCATCGGGGCGGAGCCCGTGCCGGTGCATATCATCATCAGCGACGAGCCGGGATGATTCGGCATGAGGAAGCTCGCGCCGTAGGGCCCGACCACTTTGAGCTGGTCGCCGATCGCGAGGTCGCACATGTAGTTGGAACCCACGCCGATTGCAGGCTTGCCCTCATGGTCCGCGGTTACACGCTTGATGGTCAGCGCGACGTTGTTGTAGCCCGGGCGCTCTCCGTCTCGGGGGCTTGCCACCGAGTACAGGCGCACGAAATGCAGCCTGCCGTTCCTGTCGAGTCCGGGCGGAACGATGCCGAGGGTCTGCCCCTCGAGCACCGGGAATACGGTATTGCCGAAATCCAGAACGATGTGCCGGATGTCGGCCGAGGCACCCTCGGCAGTCAGACGATAATTGCCGGCGACCGTGGCGATGGCCGGTTTGGCGAGTGAATAGAGATTGACGTACGAATGATCTGCCGACCAGGGAGGCGATGCAGGCCCTCCTTGTCCGGCCGTCGCAATCTCGGTCAGCTCCCGAATCTCGGAGGGAACCTCCGCCTGCGAACCTGGCTCCAGCTCGATCGGTGGCGGCAGGCTGTCCCACGACAACTGCTCATCCAGCGTGTACGCGGTGGACTTCAAGACCTGACGCCAATGGTCGATGGCGCCGGTCGGACACGGCGACAGACACGCGTTGCAGGCGTTGCAGATCGCGAAGTCCACGACATAGTTGCGCGAGTCGTGGGTGATGGCGTGGATCGGGCAGGTTGCCTCGCAAGTATTGCAGCGAATGCAGACCTCGGGATCGATCAGATGCTGCCGGGAAAATTCTGCGCTCGGCGCGGCGGCGGCCATATTGTCTCCTGCACGTTGCGTCAGGGGCGGAAAGGCGGCCGCCCTCGCGAGGTCGCGCGCTAGTTGAACCGAACGTATTCGAAGTTCAGCGGTTGACGGTTGACGCCCACTGCGGGTGGCGCGATCCAGTTCGCGAATTTGCCCGGCTCCACCACGCGCCCCATCAGCGATGCGACGAAGGCCCGGTCTTCCGCCGTAGGCAGCCACCCGGTCACGTTTGCAGTCCACTCGGTTTCCGAAATGACGCGACCATCCGGCGAGACGCGGAATTCGGACAGGGTGCCGATTTTGCGGTGGAAGGCCTTGTGTGGCACCTTCAACCGGAAGGCGACGCCCGCCTTGTCGATCACCTTGTTCCAGCGCTCGACGCCACCGACCGAATCCTTGATGTAATCATCCCGCAGGACCTCGTTCAGGGCATTCAACATCGGCGCCTCGTGTTCCACCAGCCGTCCATCGATGATGTTCAACAACCGATAGGTCTCGCTCTTGAGAACGTGGTCGTCGCTGCGCCGGGTTTCCTCGAATCGCCCCTTGAGTCCCGAGGTATAGAAGGTCGCCGCGTTGGACGACTGATCGGCGCCGAACAGATCGATGGTGACGCTGTAGTGGAAATTGAGATAGCGCTGGATGGTCGGGAGGTCGATCGCGCCGGCGGCGCGCACCTTGGCCGGCTCGTCGGTCTTGAGTTCGTTCATCACCTGGCAGGTGCGCTGGATCACGCGGGACACGCCCGATTCCCCCACGAACATGTGGTGCGCTTCTTCGGTCAGCATGAACTTCGTAGTGCGCGCCAATGGCTCGAAGCCGGATTCGGCCAATGCGCACAGCTGGTACTTGCCATCGCGGTCGGTAAAGTACGTAAACATGAACAGCGACAGCCAGTCGGGTGTCTTCTCGTTGAATGCGCCGAGGATGCGCGGGTTGTCGCTATCGCCGGACCGGCGCGTCAGCAGCGCTTCCGCCTCCTCGCGGCCATCGCGGCCGAAATGGCGGTGCAACAGGTAGACCATCGCCCACAGGTGGCGGCCCTCTTCGACGTTGACTTGAAACAGGTTGCGCAAATCGTAGAGCGAAGGACAGGTGAGTCCCAGATGACGCTGTTGCTCGACTGATGCGGGCTCGGTGTCGCCCTGGGTTACGATAATGCGGCGCAGATTGGCCCGGTGCTCTCCCGGCACTTCCTGCCACACCGGCTCCCCCTTGTGCTCACCGAAGCCGATCTTCGCGTCGGGCTGGCCCGGGGTCAGGAAGATCCCCCAGCGATAGTCGGGCATCTTGACGTGTCCGAATTGCGCCCAACCATTCGGCTCGACGCTCACGGCCGTGCGCAGGTAAACATCGTAGTCGAGCGAGCCCTCCGGCCCCATGTCCTTCCACCAGCTGATGAACCCCGGTTGCCAGTGTTCGAGAGCACGCTGCAGCGTGCGGTCTTCGGCCAGATTCACGTTGTTGGGAATCTTTTCGCTGTAGTTGATGTCGGTGCTCATCGGGGTCTCCTCGATGGGAATGCGTGAAAGATGCGAGTTCGTGGCGCGTCGTCAGACCCGCTCCCAATTGAACTTGGCCTTGGTGCCGGTACCGAAGACTTTCAGCGCGCCGGTCTCGCCCACGGCATTGGGGCGGATGAAGATCCAGTTCTGCCACGCGGAGAGCCGTCCGAAGACTCGCGTTTCCATGGTCTCGGTCACGCCGAAGCGCAGGTTTGCTTCCATGCCGGTCAACGCATCCGGCGACATGCTGGCCCGCTCTTCCAGAACGATGCGGATCTCGTCGTTCCAGTCGATGTCGTCGAGCGCAGCGGTGATGAGCCCAAGCGCCGCCGCATCCTGCGCGGAGAGCTTGCGGCCGATGGCGGAGCGTGCCTTGCCCACCGGCTCGGTTTCGCCATAGAAGCGCGACTCTACCCGCGACACGCCGTCCACCCGCGGGTAAGCGCCGAAATTGAGCTCCGAGAGCACCAGTTTCGGAGCCGTCCCCGGATCATCGGGCAGGTCCAGCATGTACGTCCGGTCGGCGGCGAGAGCCAATTCGAGCAGCGTGCCGGCGAATGCGGAGCCCGGCTCGATCAGAGCGATCAGGGTGCGCGAACTCACCTCGAGGCGAGCCAGCGTACGCCGCAGAAGGCCGATGGTTTCGCGCACCAGCCAATGGTTCTTGTGCTTGGCCAGGGTGGCGTCGGCGGCCAGGACCTGGTCCGCGTCACCCTGGGTCTTGAGCAGCCAGATACCGACGTCGAGATGATTGGTGCGCAGCATCAGGATCGCATCGTCCAACTCGCGTCCCGTCTGCAGCGGCCACCAGTTCGCGCCCGCAGCCAGGATGCCCTGGATGTCGTCGGGTTGCGCCTTGGCCGGCGCCTTGACCGTCAGAGTTGCCCGGCGCGACGCGCTGTCGATCTCAACATCGACGTATTCATAGTGATACCCGTTGTCGTCGATCGCGCGTTTGAGCGGCGCGAGCGTGATCCCCCGGGCGTCCTGCGGCCGGTCGCTTTTTGCGGCCATTTGGACGGCCCGCTGCTGCACATATCCGGCGAACTCGCTGGGCTTCACGACTGCATCGACCAGCCGCCACTCCCGCGCGCGGACACCGCGGACGCCTTCGGTCGTCGTGCAGAAGATGTCCGCCAGGTCGTGCCGTACCTTCCGCTTGTCGGTCACGCGGGTCAGTCCGCCGGTCCCGGGCAGCACGCCGAGCAGCGGTACTTCCGGCAGGCTCACGGCCGAAGAACTGTCGTCGATGAGGATGATCTCGTCACAGGCGAGCGCCACCTCGTAACCGCCGCCGGCGGTGGTCCCGTTGCACGCGGCAATGAACTTGAGCCCGGAATGCCGACTGGAGTCTTCGAGGCCGTTGCGCGTCTCGTTGGTGAACTTGCAAAAGTTCACCTTCCAGGCGTGGGACGATTTACCCAGCATGAAGATGTTCGCGCCCGAGCAAAAGACGCGGTCCTTGGCACTGGTGAGGACAACCGTGCGGACCTCGGGATGCTCGAAGCGAATGCGCTGGATCGCGTCGTACAGCTCGATGTCCACGCCGAGATCGTAGGAATTGAGCTTGAGTTTGTAGCCGGGGCGGATGCCGGCGTCTTCATCGATATCGATCCTGAGCGTCGCGACCGGGCCGTCGTAGCTCGCCTTGTAATGTTTGTAGCGGTCGGGATGGGTCTGGTAATCGACCAGGGGGGAAGTCAAGGTGTCGGCAATCGCGCCAGCGGGCTCCATCTGTCTCTCCTCGCGTACAGGTTCACACCAGGACGGCGTCGCGCAACTTCAGCAAACTCGCTCCCGGCGCTTCACCGGATGTGTCGACCATGGCATCGGCTTTCCGGTACAACGGCTCGCGAGCGGCGAGAATGCGCGTCAAATCCTCAAGCGCCTCCGCGTTGCCCGCCATGGGTCGCAGGTCGCCTTGGGCAAGCACCCGTGCCATGTGCTCCTCGGGCTGGGCCTTGAGCCAGACGGTGTAGCAATTGGCGAGCAGCAGGTTGAATGCTTCCTCGTCGGCGACGACGCCGCCGCCCGCGACGATGACGGCCCGGTCGGTCTCTGCGATCACGCGTTCCAGAACTTTGCGCTCGATCCGCCGGTACCCGGATAAACCATACAACGCGATCACCTCGCTTACGGGGAGCCCCGTTTCGCGCGCGATTTCGCGGTTGAGTTCGACCAAGGGCACGTCGAGCCCCTTCGCGAGCATGATACCCAGCGTGGACTTCCCGGCGCCCCGCAACCCGATGAGCGCAACGCGCTTGCGCCGCAGGGCCTCGTCGTGGCCAAAGTCGCGCATCAGGCGGAAGATGACCTCGTCCATGCGATGCACGGGCAGCCGTTCGAGGAGGCGACGGACCCGCCTTCTCTGGGCGGAGTCCTGCTCCTCCGGATTCAGCATTTCCGCGACCGTCGCACTCATTGCGGCCGCAATTCTGCGCAGCAACATGATCGAAATATTGCCGTCGCCCGTCTCCAGCTGTCCGAGGTAACGCTCGGAGACCCTGGATTGTCGTGCCAGAAGCTTGCGTGACATCCCACGCCGCTCGCGCAACTCGCGCACATGCTTGCCGAGCGCGAGCAGAAACTCCGCATCGGCCGCGGAAAGCTGCTCGGGGGGCTGATTTTCAGGGGGTGCCTTGAGTTCGGCTGGTGCTGGCATGGCAATGACGATCGAATTCGAGTAACAAAGCTGCATTATAATGCCTCACGACAACCACCGGTCAAGCATTATATTGCTCGATTTGGACAGAAACCGTGCTTGGCCGATATTGGAACGCCGGGCTTTCAATAACCATTCCTGGATTGCAACCCTGAGCTGACAACTGATCTCGGTCGACGACATCCACCCGAGCCGCAGCGCCGCTGGTATCAAGCAATGTCAATGAGGAGACAACGATGACGCCGCAGCAATTCACGAACCTGATGTCATCCATTTCGGACCGGATTCACGGCAAAGCCCTGGACAACGGGCTCGAGGTCGAACTGAACGAAATCTTTCCCTCCGACAGCGAAGCATTCCGGAACGTCTTCGCCGCCTGCCGAAGCGCCATCGAAGCAGGCTGGATGTGCAACCGGGAGGCGGGCGGAATCAAATATGGCCGCGTCGTCAAGCCGAGCGCGCAGCTTCACGGATTCAGCGTCGATGTGGTGGACATGGACAACTTGAAGGGCCCGCACCACCGCCATCCTAGCGGTGAAATCGACATGATCATGCCGCTTACGCCGAACGCGAAGTTCGACGGCCATGGTGCCGGTTGGGTGGTCTACGGCCCCGACAGCGCCCACAGCCCGACGGTCACCGACGGCCGGGCACTGATTTTGTATCTGCTGCCGGAGGGTGCGATCGAGTTCGCCAAGTGATAGCGGGCGAGATTGTGAGGTGCTCTGGCTTCGACGATCATCGACGTTTCCGATCGGACATCAAACCAGATCAACTTCGCAATCAACTTGTCTCGATCAGCCAAAGAGCTATTGTCAAATCTGGTGTATGCGAGTTGATCAGGCGGCGATCCTGCGTGGCGTTTGATTGTCGGCTTTACGTACACGTTGCT
>JAAFGU010000120.1 GCA_010365205.1 Aromatoleum sp.
TCGGCGGGTGCGGGAATCGCGTACGGGAGGGCGAGGGCAGACAGCCGGGGCCCATCGGGGGCGCCGAGCGAGACGTCGGCCGACTCGACCGCGGCGAGCTGAATCACCGCCAGAAGATCGCTGCCGCCGTCGGGCGCCGGCGCTGCATTGACGACGGTGCCGCAGGGTTGATCGCCGAACGCGGCGCTGAACAACCGAGCGCCGGCGGCTACGCGCGGCACGTCGGCGTGGAACGCGTACGTGCGCTCCTTCAGCCGCCCCAGATAGTGCATTCGAGCGATGATCTCCTGTCCGGTGTAGCAGCCCTTCTGGAAGTTCACCCCGCCCAGCAGGTCCCAGTTGGCGGTCTGCGCGACGAATTGGTCCTGCGTTGCGGCGGTGATGACCGGCACGCCTGCGCGGATCGTCAACCATTGCCAGACTTCAAACGGCGCCTCAAGCATCTCCCGGCGCAAGGTCTCTTGCATCGCGACGGCGGCGCCGGCCGGAGCGACGACGAGGTAGCGGGGCCCGGGGAGCGCGAGCACGGTCGCGCCGGTCGCCTCGGCGGTCGTGAAAGCGCCGGGCGCTACGCCCAATGCCCTTTGCAGCGCCGGGGAGGCACCCAATCCTCCGATGCCGAACCGGGATGTCTCGCAGGACAAGTCCGCCAGAGTGACCTTCGAACGCAGCACGAACATCGCGAGGCGCCTGCGCACGGGTTCGGCAAGGTCGCCGGGCAGCAGAGCCCGGTAGCCGTCGCCATCCCGCCACAGGATGAAATTGGCCAGCATCCGGCCCTTCGGCGAGTTGTAGCTCGTGTACTGGCATCGGCCGGGTGTCAGACCCTTTACGTCGCTCGAGAGCTGGCCCTGAAGAAAGATGGCGGCATCGGCCCCCCCGATCGCCAGCACGGACAGCGGCGCGAGATCGCAGAAAATCGCCGCGGTGGCGGCGGAAACGACCGACGGACGCGGAACGGTATCGGGCATGGGGATCCGGGGGAGGCGGCCGGCAGGCGCGGCGCTGAGCCGCGGAAGCTGAACCGTGCTAAAATCGAATGTTAGCTCGCCTTGGCGTTGCCGGCTTCTCTTTCAAGGCGTCGGCGCCGGCCGACCGGGCAAATTCGCAGACCCGCGCATCTCAGGGTGCCCGATCCGGCGCCGGCATTCAAGCCGAACGTCGCGATTCGAGCCTAAATGCGGGTCGTGGTTCAACCCTGATTGGAGTACTGGAATGTCCGTCACGATGCGTCAGATGCTGGAAGCCGGGGTTCACTTCGGCCACCAGACCCGTTACTGGAATCCGAAGATGGCCGAATACATCTTCGGCCAGCGCAACAAGATTCACATCGTCAACCTAGAAAAGACGATGCAGATGTACCAGGAGGCGATGAAGTTCATCGGCAAACTGGCCTCGAACAAGGGCACGATCCTGTTCGTCGGCACCAAGCGCCAGGCGCGCGACATCATCGCCGAGGAAGCCAGGCGCTGCGGAATGCCGTATGTCGATGCGCGCTGGCTTGGCGGCATGCTGACCAACTTCAAGACTGTCAAGCTGTCGATCAAGCGCCTGAAGGACCTCGAGCAGATGCACGAGGAGGGCACGCTCGAAAAGATGAACAAGCGGGAGGCGCTCACGCTGCAGCGCGAAATGGCCAAGCTGACCAAGAGTCTGGGCGGGATCAAGGAACTGAACGGTCTGCCGGACGCGCTGTTCGTCATCGACGTCGGTTACCACAAGATCGCGATCACCGAGGCGACCAAGCTCGGCATCCCGATCGTCGCCGTCGTCGACACCAATCATTCGCCGATCGGCATCGCGCACGTGATCCCGGGCAACGACGACTCCAGCCGTGCGATCCGGCTGTACGCGCGCGGCGCGGCCGACGCGATCCTCGAAGGCAGAAGCCAGGTGATCCAGGAGATCGTGCAGGGTGGCGACGAATTCGTCGAAGTCGCCGACGACGCGACGGCCTGACCGCGCTCCAGAAAAGGGGCCCGCGGGCCCTTTTTTTTAGCCGCTATCTGGCCACGATTTAACCATTCCCCCGGCGCGCGCGAGGCGTCGTGGGAAAAGGGGAACTCCCGGCGAAGCCGGCGTTCCGAGAACGAAACGAGCGGCACAAGCGATACGGAGCATGAAAATGGCGGAAATCTCCGCGAGCAGGGTGATGGAACTGCGCCAGCGTACCGGCCTGGGCATGATGGAATGCAAAAAGGCGCTGTCGGAAGCCGAGGGCGATCTGGAGAAGGCCGAAGCGCTGTTGCGGATCAAGAGCGGCGCGAAGGCATCGAAGGCCGCCGGACGCATTGCGGCCGAGGGCATCGTCGGCGCGTGGCTCGCCGCCGACGGCAAGCTGGGCGCGATGGCAGAGATCAACTGCGAGACCGACTTCGTATCGCGTAATGGGGACTTCATCGCGTTCGCAAAGAACGTGGCGAAGCTGATCGCGGAAAAGAATCCGTCCGACGTGGCTGCCGTAGCCGCGTTGCCGCTGGATGGCGGAACGGTCGAGTCGGTGCGGCAGGCGCTGGTGCAGAAGATCGGCGAGAACATTTCCATTCGACGCTTCGCCCGCTTCACGACGCCGGGGCGGCTCGCTCAATATCTGCATGGCGGCGGGCGCATCGGCGTCACGGTCGAGATCCACGGCGGCGAGGAGACGACCGGGAAGGACATCGCGATGCACATTGCCGCCGGCGCCGCGCCGGGCGCCTTGCGTCCGCTGTGCGTGTCGCGGGACCAGGTGCCGGCCGACCTGATCGAGAAGGAGCGGGCGATCTACGCCGCGCAGGCCGCCGATACCGGCAAGCCGGCCGACATCGTCGCCAAGATGGTCGACGGCCGGATCAACAAGTATCTCGCCGAGGTGACGCTGCTCGGGCAGCCGTTCGTCAAAAACCCCGACGAGACGGTGGAAAAGCACCTGAAGGCGAGGGGCGCCACGGTCAAGGGTTTCCAGCTCTACGTCGTCGGCGAAGGCATCGAAAAGAAAAGGGACGATTTCGTCGCCGATGTGGCGGCAATGACCAAGGCATAACGATCATCGCCGTCCTTCGTTGTCACGAGCGCCCCCTACCCGACCGGAGTCCGCTGCCATGAACCCGCCGTCCGCCGCTGCCCCCATCGCCGTCGCCGTCGCCGTCGCGAAGGCGGAACCCGCGTATCGGCGGATCCTGCTCAAGCTGTCGGGCGAGGCGCTGATGGGCGACGATCCGTACGGAATCAATCGCGAGGTCATCGACCGGATCGTCGCCGAGATCGCCGAAGTGGTGCGGCTCGGCGTGCAGACCGCCGTGGTGATCGGCGGCGGCAACATCTTCCGCGGTGTCGCGCCGGGCGCGGCGGGTATGGACCGCGCGACCGCCGACTACATGGGGATGCTCGCCACGCTGATGAACGCGCTGGCGTTGCAGGACGCGTTGCGCCGCGCCGGTGTCGAGTCGCGCGTGCAATCGGCGCTGCGGATCGACCAGGTCGCCGAGCCGTACATCCGCGGACGCGCGCTGCGCCACCTCGAGGAAGGCAAGGTGGTCATCTTCGCCGCCGGTACCGGCAACCCGTTCTTCACGACCGACACCGCCGCGGCGCTTCGCGGCCGCGAAATGGGCGTCGACATCGTGCTGAAGGCGACCAAGGTCGACGGCGTGTACACGGCGGATCCGAAGAAGGATTCGACGGCGAAACGCTATGCCGATCTGACGTTCGACGAGGCGATCGTCAAGAATCTGAAGGTCATGGACGCAACCGCACTCGCGCTGTGCCGGGACCAGAACATGCTGCTCAAGGTCTTCTCGATCTTCGCCCCGGGCGCGCTCAAGCGCGTCGTCATGGGCGGCGACGAAGGTACGCTCGTTCATTGCTGATATTCGATTCGGGTCACGCGGCAGTCTCGTGTCTGGCCGGCCCGCGAACCCATCTATTTCATTGGCGGATCCCGCTATGACACCGGACATCAGGAGGACGCGATGATCGCTGAGATCAAGAAATCGGCCGAACAGAAGATGGCGAAGTCGGTCGAGGCGCTCAAACAGGATCTGGGCAAGGTCCGCACGGGCCGTGCGCACGCGGGGCTGCTCGACCATCTCCAGGTCGACTACTACGGTTCGCCGATGCCGATCAGCCAGGTTGCCAACGTCACGCTCGCCGACGCCCGCACGATCACCGTGCAGCCGTGGGAGAAAAAGATGATTCCGGTCGTCGAGAAGGCGATCCGCGACTCGGACCTCGGCCTCAATCCCGCGACATCCGGCGACGTGATCCGCGTGCCGATGCCGGCGCTGACCGAAGAGCGCCGCAAGGAGCTGATCAAGGTCGTCCGCCACGAGGCCGAGGCCGCGCGGGTCGCCGTGCGCAACATCCGTCGCGACGCCAACGAACATCTGAAGAGGCTGCTCAAGAACCACGAGGTCGCCGAGGACGATGAGCGCCACGCGCAAGCAGACGTGCAGAAACTCACCGACCGCTTCATCGCCGAGATCGACAAGGTCATCGCGGCCAAGGAAGCGGACCTGATGGCGATCTGACGCCGGCGCGGGGGCCGTCGACGTCGCGCGGATGGGCGGCGGCGCTGCTCACCGCCGCGGCACCCGTCCCCGTCACGCGTCTTCGTTTTCACAACCGGCGACATCTCCATCCGTGTTCCCCAACTCCACGCGCGACATTCCCGCGACGCGCGACGTGCCGCGGCACGTCGCGATCATCATGGACGGCAATGGTCGCTGGGCCAGGGGCCGCTTCCTGCCGCGAGTGGCCGGCCACCGCAAAGGGGTCGAGGCGGTGCGCGGCATCGTTCGTGCGTGTATCGAGCGCGGCGTCGAGTACCTGACGCTGTTCGCGTTCTCGAGCGAGAACTGGCGACGTCCTGCCGATGAAATTTCGATCCTGATGGATCTGTTCCTGCGCGCGCTGGAACAGGAAGTGACGAAGCTGCACGAGAACGGCATCCGGTTCAAGATCGTCGGCGACATGACGCGATTCGACGTCCGTATCCGCGATCTGATCGCCGCCGGCCAAACGCTGACGGCCGGCAATACGCGGCTCACGCTGACGGTGGCCGCGAACTACGGCGGACGCTGGGACATCGCGGAGGCGGCGCGCCGGTATTTCGCGATTCATCCGGATGCGGCGCGCGACGACGCCGGCTTCCGGCCGGAGGCGCTCGAGCCGTTTCTCTCGATGGCGTACGCGCCGGAGCCCGATCTATTCATCCGCACCGGCGGCGAGCGGCGAGTCTCCAATTTTCTCCTGTGGCAGCTCGCATACAGCGAGCTGTATTTCACCGATGAGCTGTGGCCGGATTTCGACGGCGCTGCACTTGACGCGGCATTTGCCTGGTATCGGCAACGCGAGCGCCGTTTCGGCCGCACCAGCGAGCAGGTGCAGGCCGCGGGGAACGCTTGACCGTGGGCGTCGCTCCGTCCCGCCTTTTGCCCGCCGCGCCGCGTGGTACAAGGTGGCGTCCGGGCCGCGCCTGACGCGCCGCCTGTTCTCGCCTTCGCCGATGCTCGCCACCCGCATTCTCACTGCGTTCATCCTGTTGCCGCTGGTACTCGCCGCGCTGTTCCTGCTGTCGCCGACGGGATGGGGTGCGGTTGCGCTTGCCGCAATCGTCGCTGCCGCGGCCGAGTGGGCAACCCTCGCCGGATTCCGCAAACCGGTGTGGCTGCTGTTTGTCGCGGGAACGTTGATTTTCGGGTGCGGCCTGTTGGTTGCCGAAGCGACCGGTTTCTCTCGCGGCTGGTCCGACGTCGTGGTGCTGGTCATCTGCGGTTCGGCGACCGCGTTCTGGGTGTTGGTCGCACCGCTGTGGCTGCGCTTTCGCTGGAAACCGTCATCGCAGGTCGGCGCAGTGTGCGCCGGCTGGTTGGTGCTGATCGGTGCATGGGTGGCCGTCGTCGAGTTGCAAGCGCGCTCGCCGTGGCTCGTGCTGGCGGCGATGGCGATCGTCTGGGTCGCCGACACCGCCGCCTATTTCGCCGGTCGCGCATTCGGCACGCGCAAGCTCGCGCCGGAAATAAGCCCGGGCAAGACGTGGGAAGGCGTCTGCGGCGCGCTCGCGGCTGTGGCCGTTTATGCGCTGGCGCTGGTGCCGCTGGCGGCAGCCGCCGGCTACACCGGGAGCGTCGCGCCGGCGGCGGTTGCTGCCTGGGTGGCGTTCGCACTGATGCTCACCGCGCTGTCGATCGCCGGCGATCTGTTCGAGTCGCTGTTGAAACGCCATGCGGGCGTCAAGGACAGCGGCAAGTTGCTGCCGGGGCACGGCGGTGTTCTCGACCGCACCGATGCACTCCTCGCGGCGATGCCGCCGGCGGCACTGGCCGCGACCGTGTTCCTCCGATGACGTCGCTGCGGCGCATTTCGCTGCTCGGCGCGACGGGCTCGATTGGCGACTCGACGCTCGATGTCATCGCCCGGCATCCGGATCGTTACGCTGTCGCCGCGCTCGCGGCGCATCGGCAGTGGAAAAAACTTGCCGAGCTGTGCCGGCGGTTCCGGCCGCAAGTCGCCGCATTGCTGGATCCGGACGCGGCGCACGCGCTAGAACATGCGTTGGGGGGCTCCGGCTTGCCGACGCGCGTGCTCGCCGGCGAAGCCGGAGTGTGCGAGGCGGCGGCCCTCGCCGATGCCGACACCGTTCTCGCGGCGATCGTCGGCGCCGCGGGGCTGAAGCCGACGCTCGCGGCGGCGCGTGCGGGCAAGCGTATTCTGCTGGCGAACAAGGAGGCACTCGTCATCGGCGGCGCCGCGTTCATGGCCGCGGTCGCCGCCGGCGCTGCGACACTGGTGCCGATCGACAGCGAACACAATGCGATCTTCCAATGCCTGCCCGGCGGCTATGCGCGCGATCCGGGCGCCGCGGGAGTCCGCCGCATTGTGCTCACCGCGTCGGGGGGGCCGTTCCGGACGATGCCGCTGGCCGAGCTCTCGCGCGTCACGCCGGACCAGGCCTGCGCGCATCCGAACTGGGTGATGGGCCGCAAGATCAGCGTCGATTCGGCGACGATGATGAACAAGGGTCTCGAAGTGATCGAGGCGCACTGGCTGTTCGGCGTGTCGCGCCATCAGATCGACGTCGTCATCCATCCGCAGAGCGTCATCCATTCGCTGGTGGAATACGTTGATGGCAGCGTGCTCGCCCAACTCGGCAATCCTGACATGCGCACGCCGATTGCGCAGGCGCTGGCCTATCCGGACCGCATCGACGCGGGCGTCGGCGCGCTCGAACTCGCGCGGCTCGGCGCGCTGACGTTCGAGTCCGCCGATCTCGC